>JBKQMK010000640.1:0-12122 GCA_052146735.1 Desulfomonilaceae bacterium
TGCCGTATTCACCAGACTCTCCTGTTCCTAAAGAGATGACGAAAAGCGAGATAACCCGCCTCGTGGAGGCCTATACCGCCGCAGCCGTACGATCATCCAAGTGTGGTTTCGACGGAGTCATGCTTCACGGAGCACACGGGTACGGTCTCCATCAGTTTCTATCTCCCGCGTGGAATAGGCGTGGAGATTCGTACGGTGGGAGCCTCCAGAACCGGTATCGTGTTGTTGGAGAGATGTTGGAAGCAATGAAGGGAACCTTAGGCACGGATTACACCATATTGTTCAAGCTCAGTGCCCAAGATTTTGTGAATGGTGGTCTTGAGCCCCCTGAGGCACTGGAGATTGCGCGACGCCTGCAAGATGGCGGGATTGCAGGTATCCAAGTGAGCGCCTGCTGCACGGTTTCCGAAAAGGATAAACACTGTCCTAAGACGGAGATTCTTGAACAGAAAGACGAGGGCTATCTGCTGGATTTCTCCCAGTACGTAAAAGACGCTGTTAAGGTACCCGTAATCGCTGTTGGGGGGATACGATCTCTCTCAACCGCCGAGGGGGTTCTGAAAGATGGGAAGGCAGACTACATTTCTATGGCACGGCCTTTAATCCGGGAGCCGAATTTAGTCAATCAATGGAGAAGTGTAAACATCGCTAAAGCCAAGTGTATATCGTGTTGAGGCTGTTTTGAGACTGGCATGCAAGGTATTGGAATTTCCTGCAAGATCGAGCGGATGCTCAAAGATCGACGGCAAGAGTCATGACCATGGCTTCCGATTTGACCGGCAAGGTAGCCCTGGTAACTGGTGCTGACCGCGGAATCGGACGAGCAATTGCCCTTGCCCTGGCAGAGAACGGGGTAAGTGTTGCGGTGAACTTTCGATCACGGCAGGCGGAAGCCGACGAGGTTCGATCACAGATCGTGTCCTTGGGTCAGCGCAGCGTTGTTGTCGGAGCAGACGTGTCACTAGCTGCTGAAGTCTCAAGCATGGTGGAAACAGTCCAGAGAGAACTGGGGCCAATCGGTATCTTGGTGAATAACGCCGGCATTGCCAGACCTGAACCTGTCGAGCAAATCACTGAGCAGAGTTGGGATGAAGTCCTTGCCGTTAATCTCGAATCTCAATTCTTGTTGATTCAAGCAGTACTACCTGTCATGCGGACGAACCGATGGGGCCGGATCATCAACCTATCATCGGTTGCAGCCCAAGTTGGTGGGGTGGTAGGTCCACATTATGCCGCGTCAAAGGCTGGCATTCTAGGATTGACCCATTACTTCGCCGCGCTTTTGACCAAGGAAGGTATTACCGTCAATGCTATTGCACCAGCACTTATCAATACAGAAATGGTCACCAGCAACCCAAAGGCCAGACCGGAGCTTATCCCGATTGGACGCTTTGGAACGCCCGAGGAAGTGGCCGAGGTAGCAATGATGCTTGCCCGCAATGGCTACATCACGGGTCAGACGATCAATGTCGATGGGGGCTTGTACATGAGCTGAAAACTTTATCAGCCTGGGAACTTATTTATTCGGCCTTCATTCCCTAACACTATCGCTAAAATATGGCTAAGGAAGAGAGATACCACCAATGACTCGCCTCTTTGAAAAAACGACAATAAAGACTTTGGAACTTCCAAATCGGTCTGTCCGAAGCGCCACATGGTCTGGAGTGGCTGACAGAAAAGGCGCTGTCACCGACAGGGCTATAGATTTCTACAGCAATCTTGCAGATGGCGGTGTCGGTTTGATTATCACGGGAGGGCAGTATGTCATGCCCAATGCTATGGCCATGCCTTATCAGAAGGGCAACTACAGTGACGATTTGTTGAACGGGCTTACTCGCCTGGCTGAGGCCATTCACTCCCGAGGCGGAAAAGTGATGGCACAACTTGCACACGGCGGAGCCAAGGCGAATCCTGAATTCTTCTTTGAAGAGGGGGAAATCTGGGGCCCTTCGGCAATAACCGACCCTCTCACAGGAAGAATTCCGAAGGAGATGACAGCACATGAGATAACCCAAGTTGTCGAGGCGTATGCAGCGGCTGCGTCGCGTTCAAAGAAAGCTGGGTTCGATGGGGTTCAACTGCATGCCTCGCACGGATATGGCATCAACCAGTTCTTGTCTTCTGCATCAAATGACCGATCCGACGTATTCGGGGGATCGATAGCCAGGCGCTACCGTTTCCTAAGTGAAGTGTTGGAAGCTGTACGGGGCTCTGTGGGCAGAGACTATCCAGTCTTCATCAAGTTGAGCGGACACGACTATTTTGAGGGAGGGCTGGTACCGGAAGAGTCGCTATATGTGGCTCGGCGGTTGGAAGAGGATGGTATAGACTGCATCGAGGTGAGCGCCGGCAGCCGGGCATCGGCCGATGGAATGACCCCTTTTCGCGTGAACATTAGCCGGGAAGAAGATGAAGCCTATCTGGCACAATTGGCGGGTAGCTTCTCGGATGCCGTTGATATTCCTATCATCACTGTGGGAGGAATCCGGTCTCCGGGGGTTATTTCTGGAATTCTCACCGAAGGTCTCGCGGATTACGTTGCTTTGTCCCGTCCTCTTATTCGTGAGCCCCATCTGATCAATCGCTGGGAGAGCGGAGACCTGGAGAAGGCAACCTGTATCTCCTGCAACGGCTGCTTCGAGACAGGACTGCAAGGGTTGGGCATTAGTTGCAAGGTGGAGAGGATGCTCAAGGAAAAACGAGACACCTAATATGACCTTGATTTGGAATGACCTCCGATCGCTGGTCTTCCACATTATTTCTAATTTCCGCATTGTATGCATATGGCTGAGCCGATCTGAAGGTCTCTGCGAGAAGGGAAGTTTTATGAATCGACGGTTCGAACCCATGTCCGTTTCGGCTTGTTAAGAAAATGAGAAAGCGGAACTGAAATTAATCGGTTCCGCTTCACTAAAGAGTTAGGTTTGTTGGTGTTTAGGAAATTTGTCTTTTTCCAACTTTACGCTAGTTTTTATGGCTTCTTTTCGTGTGATGCTCCTTTCGTTAGGGCCGAACTGAATCAGCCGTTAAAAGCAGCATTCGACACTGTCGAAAAAACCACTGGGTATATGCTTACACAGGCAACGGCTTGAGTCAATCTAAAAACAATGGACAGCCGTTGTGTTCAGGGAGTGTTTATCCCAGCGTCCAGAGGTCCTTCCTTATCGGAAATGTGCCGGGATAGGCTGACACAAAACAGAACAGCGTCTTTTTGATAGATGTCAGTGGTCAACGAAGGATTCGGCAGAAAAAAACCCTTCAGATGGTACGCCGTCTGAAGGGATTATCGTGGAGGTATAGGTGAGTATGATGTAGTAAGCACTCATACTTAACTTTAATATTATAGTTCAATATATTGAAAGTCAAGGGGCTTTACTCGTTATCAAAGAACGCCGGGAGCCTGTGATACTGAGATGCGTATCCAGCGCCGGGGTGATGATGGACAGAGCAAGTCCACTAGATGCAAAACGCTGAGGAAAATGGGGGAATTCTCCGTCCTAACCAAGAGGGGGCTGCCGCTCTAATTGTGAATTCCCCCGACTCCAAGTAGTCGGGATCCAGAAGGAATCTAAGAATGAGTTGAGCGTGGTAATTTCTCTTTTGATCTTGAGGGAAAGGAAGCTATTCTCAGATTCAAGACTTCGCTCGAGGCTCCAGAGCCATGAAAATGAATTTAGACCTAAACCTGGAAGTATTCCTCAACCCCAAGTCGGTAGCAGTTATCGGGGCTAGCCAACGGCCTGTGTCCTGGGGTTCATTTATCATGCAGGGGCTTCTTTCTACGGGCTTTTCCGGCAGGATCTATCCTGTGAACCGCCATTCAGGAGAGGTCTTCGGTATCCCCACCCTAAGTCACGTTTCAGAAATCAAAGAGCCGGTTGACCTTGCCATTCTTATCGTCCCAGACGAATCTGTGGAAGAGACGGTTGCCGCCTGTGGTCGACATGGGATCAGAGGAGTCACTATCGTATCGGCAGGCTTTGGAGAAATCTCCGAACTCGGCAAAGAGAGAGAAGAATCGCTGGTACGAGTTGCCAGCGGCTATGGAATGCGAATTTTGGGACCGAACGTGAGCGGATCGTTCAACTTCCATTCGGGATTCAATGCATCGCCGTACCATCCCAAACTCTCAACCCCAACTGCTCTAGCCGCTGTTTGCCAAGGTGGCTATGCCATGTACGATCTCCTCGCCTCCGCTTCCCATCGAGGCATGGGGGTAGGTCAATTCATTCACACTGGGAATGAGAGTGACTTAACGGTGACGGACTTTTTGGAGCACTTCGGCTTTGATTCCCACACTGAAGGTATTCTGGCGTACATTGAGGGAATCCGTGACGGAAGGCGCTTCATCAGAATTGCCCGCGAAGTTACCAAGAGAAAGCCTGTAGTCCTCTATAAGGCAGGACAATCAACGGGTAGCGCGCGGGCCGCTCAAAGCCATACGGGTGCACTTAGTGGTCAAAAAGAGATTTACGAGGGGATTTTTCGTCAAGTGGGCATCATTGTCTCTCCGACGATGGAGCTTCTACTTCCGGTTGCGCACGCCTTGATCGAGCGACCCCGCTTGCGAGTTTCCAGAATAGGAATTGTCACTATGGGGGGATCATGGGGGGTAGCCCTTACAGATTCTCTTGAAAAGGCTGGACTATTGGTCCCTGAATTCAGCCTGAGGCTTCGAAAAGCGCTCGGGTCAACGGGTCTACCTGTTAGGGCCTCAACAAGAAACCCCGTCGATTGGGGTGCCTCAGGGCTTTTCGGGTCCGTCGACATCCTCCTCAGGCTTGCCCGCGACATTCTTGAATCGGGCGAAGTGGACGCTCTCGTTGTGCATGGGTTTGGTCGCCCCGGACTCCACGATAAAGATACCCCAGTCGAAATGAGGGCATTTCTCGAAATTGAGAAGCAGATGATAAAGGGAGTTCAATCCCTGGAAAAGGAAACGGGGATTCCTGTCCTCATCGGCAGCCACCACAGTATTTGGGAAAGCCAAGCGATATTCGACTTAAACAAACAAGGGATTCGAATCTACAACCGTCTCGATGAGATTGGACCGAGAAGAGATCAAAGATTTGCATATAGTGCTTCAGAGAATCAGGGCTAATTCCAAGGAGTTCCGCCGCCCGTTTTCGACTACCCCCGGCCCTGCGAAGAGCTTCCACCACGAGGAGACGTTTCACATTCATCGTGACTTCGTTTATGGTCTCATTTTCAGGAAAATCAATTGTGACACACCATGTCTGCCCCGGTTCCTTTGATCTGGATTTGTTGTTTATGGCAAGATCCCCGACGCTGATACGTTTCTTGTCACAAAGTATCAAGGCGCGCTCTAACACGTTTCTAAGTTCCCTTACATTTCCAGGCCAGGGATAGTCAGCGATAGCCTTCAATGCGGCGGGATCCATTTGCGGTACAGATTCCAATCCCAGCTTGGACGAAAGCTCCGCTAATGTGCTCCCGACCAAATTAGGGATGTCGTCGGATCTATTTCTGAGAGCAGGGACTTCTATGGTAAAAACGTCCAGTCGGTAAAAGAGATCTTGGCGAAAACGGTTTAACTTAACCTCTTTTTCGAGGTTCCGGTTTGTCGCGGCAATCAGCCTGGCGTTCACTGTGAGCAGTTTTACCCCACCGACCCTGGTAAATTGGCGAGTATCGAGAAAAGTGAGCAGCTTTGCCTGGAGAGAAAGTGATAACTCCCCTATTTCATTAAGTAGTATTGTTCCTCCTTCAGCCAATTCTAATAGCCCGCGTTTTGGCCCTTTGGATCCCGTAAAAGCACCGGATTCATACCCGAATAGTTCGGATTCAGCCAATTCCGGGGATAGGGCGGCACAATTGATGGAGAAGAATGGTCCATTGGCACGCTTGGAATGATCGTGGATGTAGCGAGCAATATGGTCCTTTCCGGATCCACTCTCTCCCATAAGCAGGACTATAGTGTCAGTTCCCGCAGCCGCGCGCGCTGCACGCAGAGTCATGCGCATGGCAGCGGAGTCACAGTCAGATTCGGCAACAGCAGGAATCGATTGGGACCGTTTTCGATCGGTAATTTCCCTGCTGATTCCCACGATTCCAATGATTTTCCCACTGCTGTTCCACATCGGCACCCTGGTGTCGAGAAAAGTCCTACGAACTCTTCCAATTACTCTTGTGTGCTCTTGCTCCACGGATTCCCCGCGCAGCACGCGTCTATCCGCGTCGTGGAGAATTTCCGCAAGATCCTTGTCGTACAAATCAGCATCAGTCCAACCAATGATATCTGATTGAGGCAATCCGATCATTCTGACGAATGCCGGATTCACGTGTGTGTATTGCAGAAAAAAGTTCTTAACAAAAATACAATCCCTGGCACTCTCGAAAATACCTCGGAACCGTTCGGCAGATTCGTGCAATTCCTCTTCCATGCGTTTTCGATCCGTAATATCGAGATAAATTCCTGCCATCCTCACGGGCTTACCGTTCTCATTAGTTTCAACCACCTTGCCGCGGTCCAAAATCCACTTCCATTCCCTTGATTTGATCTCCAGTCGGTATTCGGCTTCAAAATAATTGGAGGGGCTCTCAAGATGGCGTTCCAAGGTTTTCAGGACCCTGAGCTTATCATCAGGATGGATCTTGTTCTGCCAGGTACTAAAATATGACCCTGTTTCGTCGATTGAACAACCTAAGATTGCACTCCACCGCTGATCGAAATAGAATTGGTCAGTGACTATATTCCAATCCCATGAGCCCAAATTGGAAGCTTCCAGTGCCAATTCCAGTCTATGTTGACTCATCAGGAGTTCCTCTTCGACAACTTCGCGCTCCTCAATTTGTCGTTCAAGAAGCCGCTTTGCTGACAAGAGTTCAGCGGTCCGCTTCTCCACTCGGTCTTCCAACTCGTCCGTTGCCTGGCGTAACTCTTCTTCCGCTTGTATCCTGGCGAGCACAATACCGATGATGCTCCCTATTGCTTCGAAAAAGCGTACCATTTGAGGTGAAAGGCAATTCTCACGGGTGTCATTGAATTGCAGGAGGCCGATTATTTCACGACCAGAACGGAGAGGAATCATCGCCACTGATTCGTAGACATGGTCATTAAATCGGGTCCTGACCACACGTTTAATATCGTTTCCATACTCTGAGTCCAGCAGTTTTGAGCGGCTGTTAGTCCAGAAGCTTCCGCCCGCAGTGAAAAAAGGCAAGGAAGGGTCGGTCCTTCCCCGGATTATTTCGCCGCACATGCACTCCAGAATGGGGTACCCTTCAGAATCACGAATTATTTCGCCACAGGCGTCTCGATGGCAGACACAGTTTTCCTCTGCTATGAAATCATCAGAAAATCCGTCGGTGACACAGTAGGGGAAATCGTCACCTTCACGCAGCCGAATGCCAACGGCCTCAAAACTGCTGAATTCTTTAACCAATCTAAGGATTCTCCCGATAAGATCGATTTTCACTACTCGTTCGTTCAGAAGCGCCAGAATCTCAATAGCAAGCTCTCTACTTTCCACAGCCAATCGGAGTTTCGCTTCCACGCGATCTTGCTGGGTCCATTCCCTTTTGTGTTTCGCTTTTGTCTTGCACTCTTTCATTTAAAATCCTATCTGCCCTGAAAACTTGAACGGACGGTCCTCTTCCCTCATACGTTCCAATATGGACCTAGCAATTCTCGTGCCACCAAGAACCCGAAGGCCCAAGGTGTCAACCTTCCGAGCGCACAATACGTTTCCTTATAGGGAAATGTCCGTCCAGGCTTAGCAGCAGAACAATCCTTATACATCATGTCGGATTTCTTTACACATGGCCAAGGATAGGGGCCGGATGGCCTGCTCCCCCGAAACTGGTCCGGCTTCTCGGTTAGTATAGAGTAAAGCCTGGTCCAAACAGGGGAGGTCAGATCGTTGGCTAGGCCATTAGCGCTTGACATAAGTGGTGGCAGCAACGAGGGTGGGTAGAATCACAAGAAAACCCAGTTACCATTCGGTTACCTTTTTTGAGGAATGAAATACATCGAAACGCACTGAAAAGGCTCAATAGGGATCGAAATGACTGGGGTTCTTGGATACGTAGTTGATTTTATTGGGTGGGCCACCGCCCTGTCACGCCGGAGTTCTCTGGGGCAAGTGATCTTCCGCGCCTCATTCCTGAAAAGATCATATGATTTCCCGTGCGGGACTTTTGCGGGGATGAGTCATGGGCGGTTATGGACAGTGCTGGTTTTTTTGCAACGGGTGTCGACAAACTCTGCTGAAATCATTGCTATTTTCGTCTAAATTGGCGTCTGTTAACCACTAGGTTGTAGGTTCGAGTCCTACTCGGGGAGCCAAAAAAGATAAATCATCCCGCCCTGTTGTAAACGACACGGAGCGGGTTTTTCTTTCTTAACATGACGATTGTGTCAGATTTGTGTCTTTCTTTAACGCAATCCCGCTCTGAGGCTTGTACCAAATTGATCAACTCGGGCGCGGAATAGTGGGTCGTGATCCTCCCCGACTTGTGGCCAAGGAGGTCCTGTAGATCCTCGAATGAAACACCCGCCGACCTCAGCCTGCGACCATAGGTATGCTTGACATCATGAATTCTCACGAGCTCTAAATTCACTTTCTTCCGAGGAGAGATGAACAGCCCAATTTGACTACCCGAGTTCAAAGCTGGTCACGCCAAACCATTTGCCCAGGGGAAAGGTCGGTTCTTGTCTGTTATACATTCTTGTGGTCCGAAATACTTCCGTCATTCCATAGCTTTTAGCCATGATTACCGCCTCAGGATTTCTTTCGGGTGTGTCCAGATATATGTGCAAGCCCCTCTTGACGTCTATTGTGAGAGCCTCGAATAACGCCCTTGCAAATTCTGCGCTTTCCGCAAAAAGGGGGCCAATTTTGAATCCTTCTCGGCATTCCCTTATGACCCCATATCCTGAAAGTTTGTCATCTTTGATAATGCCCAAAGCTCGTGTGCCGGGTCGGCTAATCCAGCATTTTAAGAAAGTTTCTCTCTGAAACCCGAAAACCTCACAATCGTATGCCGTAACCATCGAGAACGACGATTGGGAAAGCTCAATGACTTCAGGAGCTACGGCCCATTGTGCGCCTTTGATCCATTTGAAGCGATAGTTCGTGGTAGCAGGTTTGAACTCGGGCTTCTTGTGGGATACGAGATCCGACCTGACGCTATCGAGCCCTATGCAGCGATTTTCCAAATATCCCAGGCCCACGTCCCACAATTGCACCCCATAATTTCTGTTCCGGACTTCCGGCTTCACAATGTAGAACCCCATGAATCCGTATGAGTCACCGTACGCAACCGCCGAAACCATTGCTATAGGCTCATTATCCAACAATCCAATCAGAAATCCATTCGGATCTGCAGCGTAGAAACAATCTGAATCATGGATTCCGGGATTCCAACCCTCTGCTTCAGCCCAATCCATGGCCATGTCGATTTCGTTTCTCTTCATCCGGCGTATAGAGAAAGTGCCCGCATTCATATTAAAGCTCCTCTTAGTAGATGGCTCCTTGCCGAACGTACCCCCAAATATCAGGCTTCGACTGCTTATGCAACGTCAGCGTATTTTTCGGGTAAGTACCCGTTGTTTTCCCGTAAGATCAAAAAGTAATATCCGTTCGAAATTTACCGAATGTCGACCTTGTAGTTGAACCCGACAGAATAGCCGGTGTGACAGGGTGGATCACCAGCCTGTTTGCATTGTGTTTGATCCCAATCCTTTTGAGCTGTACAATTAGGAAAGAATGGAGGAGTTGGAGGAGCAACAATCTTGTCACATACATCGCAAGAAAGAGGATAGACGTTAAGTTCCTTCTGATTGTTCTTTTCTTTATCTGCCTTAGCGACTGTCCGCCCTTTACTGAAGTTCACATCATTTTTATCGAACTGGGGAATCTGCATTGGATAGTTGAAGCCGTTGACTAAGCTGATATCTAAAGTGTCTTTGCATCGTAGCGTATTGGAATCGGTCATGCTACTATACGATCTTACGACTGAGATTGTCCTCATAGCGTCATTTATGAAAGAAAAATGAGGCGGCGAGGCGTGGTGGTGCAGGGTATAAATTCAAGAAGCCCGGCAGTTGAGCATGAATCTGTCGAACGCACTTCGGCCGGTGGAGTAAAATCTTCCGTCCAGAACGTCGGCGAGCTCATTAGGAGGATGCCTTTGGGGGAGCCTAATGGGGTTCAGCGTCGGCGCTCGATTCTACTGCTGGACTGGATAATCGCACCTGCAATCATATTTGCGATACTCTATAACTCAAACTTCTCAAACGGCCGACTTCTTCCACCCGAAGCCGGTCAGTACCTTGCCGCAGTCAGCGCTATTTATCACGGCAACGTGGCGTATCGTGACTTCTTTGTCGTATATGGTCCTCTGAGCGCATACGTTCCTGCATTGATCATGTCGCTGTTCGGGGCAACGCTAGAAACGCTCAGAGGATACTTCCATATCACTACTATCATCACCGTAATAATAAGTTATTTTCTCGCAATGAGAGTCCTCCGCACTCGTGCGTTTCTTTACGTGGCCACCTTTTCATTGATGGTGGAGACCTTCAACCCGTTTTGGTCGACTCGATGGAGTGCCTTTCGAGGAGGAATGGGCTTGTTGGTGCTGTGGCTGCTCTTTGCATCCATGGATCGGGACAAGCGTGGCCGCTGGCTCCTTCCCGCTGGATTCGTGACGGCTATAGCCCTGTTGTTCAGTACGGAGATTGGTCTTCTTGCCGGTTTTGCCTCGCTCGTTTTCTTCGCAGCGGAAGCTCGGGTGGAAGACGGGGATCGGCGGCGCTCCCCCTGCTATTTCTTGCCATACGTGTATGGCATAGCCCTGTGTTTGGTGCCCTTCAGTCTCTACTTTCTGTACGAAAATGCGCTGTACGAGTACTTGCGGGTGACATTTTTCGATATACCATTCAATCACATCGCCAAATTCAGCCAGGGCAGTATCCCCTCCATTTTCCCCCAGAGCTGGGGATTGGTGGAAATTTACAGGTGGGCCCTCGGCGGAGATCTAAAAATATGGATGCCGGCGATCATCTTTGCCATAGCCGCGACACATCTAGTCCGCAAGTCCTTAAAGCGCGAGCGTTGGACCGAAAGGCATGTGATGCTCGCTGTCTTGATAGCGTACGGTTTGCCTCTATACATGGTTTCATTCAGGGCGGTCTGGGGTCCCCAGTTCACGGCCTCGATAGCGCCTGCCATTCTGATCGGAATGATGTATCTGGAATCAATATGGCTCCACAGGAACCAATCTGTCCGTGGAGCCCAAGATTCCAAAATGTCGTTCGTGGGGCATACCCGATCTGTATTATCCGGATTCGTCATACTGGTCAGCCTTTGTTACGTCGTCTTTTCCGCGAACTCGTTTGGTTCCACAAGTGAGTTCATCCGGTATGCCATAGGCATAGGGTGGGGTCGAGGCGCTAAGGATATCAGTAAGTTGGATATTGAAGGAGGTGGCAATGTTTGGCTTCCCTCAGGACAAACGGCGGAAATAACAGGGGTTACGAATTACATCAAGGCCAAAACCAGCCCAGGGGAGCCAATTTTTGGCTTTCCAGAGACAGGGATCTACTATTTTTTCACCGACAGACCTAATGTGACCAGGTTTTCTATCGCAGCATTGGCCGGTATGACGTCGAGGTACGGCAAGGAAGTCCTCGCGGCCATAAAGGCGAACCCTCCACGTTACATCATTTATGACCCCAGGCAGTCGGATATTGCAGCCCCCATCGGGGAGAAGACCGAAGACTTGCTGCCGGGTGTGATAGAGTATGTGGTTAAAGAATATCATGTGGAAGAGAAAGTTGGGGTGGTGCTGATCTTAAGGCACAACTAATATGCTTTAATACGAGGGTCCTCTTGTCATAGAGCGTGACGATAGCTGAAGATCTGCCACCACTAAGGCTATCCGATTTGCTTCAACTAGTCCAAGGATTGCCGATCAAGTCTTCCCCAGGGTTTCGTCGAACCGATACCGAAATATGGCTTTGAAGATTCGAAAAGGATCTCGCCTGAAGGACACCTTCTTGCCTTCCGCAAAGGACCGGGAAACATAGTTCACTGGAACTTCTACGGGGCGGAAGCCTCTTCTTATGATTTTGGCAACCATTTCTATATCAAAAT
>JBKQMK010000641.1:0-7541 GCA_052146735.1 Desulfomonilaceae bacterium
CCATGAAGCAGCTCACTCACGATCACACTTTTGTCGCGGACTGGATGAGACAAGGCAGCATTACCGTCGAGGAAGCGAGAACTCATGAGGCACGTCACGGTCTTTATGCAGCACTGGGAGTTGAAGACTGGATTGAACCCGAGACAGCAGAATCGCCCTGGGAGAATGAATCGTGCTTGCTCCTCTGTTCCGATGGGCTTACCGACTTGGTGCAGGACGATCAAATCGAGGCCATCGTCAATCGCTCGGATACTTCTCAACAGGCATGCGACCGGCTTGTTAAGGCGGCAAACGAGATGGGCGGCACAGACAATATTTCGGTCATCATAGTAAGGCAGACGGACAAACACCCTGAGTAGATCTATCACGGGTCTCACCCAGCAACAGGACAGTTAAGGGTCCGCTGTCTTGTGTTCGGGCCAAGACATGCAGCGGGGAGGTTGAGATGCCAAGCCGGTCAAGACGCCTCAAGAAAAGAAAGATATCCACTGGGGATTCCGAATACCTGATGAGCACCGACCTTTTCGCTGCCGCTCCGGAGGAAAGCAAGAACCAGTTGTTGGCTTGCCTGGCTCCTATGACCATTAGAGCCGGGGAGCGATTCATTCGCCAGGGAGACGAGGCTAACTGTCTGTATCTGATCCAGAAAGGCTCGTGTACCGTAAGCGTCGAGAAAAACGGACTCACGAACCCAGTTACTAGTCGCAAATCCGGGGAGCTTGTCGGCGAAATGAGCATCCTCACAGGCGAGCACAGGACCGCTCACGTGGAGGCCGAAACCGATATGGCTGTGTGGTGCATGAGTCGGGTGGAGTTCGATGAGATGTGTCTGGCCTATCCGAGTATCCGTGAGTTCGTCACCGAACTGATAACGAAGCGCATTTCGCAGTCAAAATTCACTCCCCACAGAACCATTGGCAAGTACGTCATCACCGATGTCATTGACGAAGGCGGATGGGGCATCGTGTACAAAGGCGTTCATGAATCCCTGAGCCTTCCGGTTGCCATCAAGATGCTCAAACATGCCATGGCCATGGACACAGACTTCTCGAATAAGTTCGAGAATGAGGCGCACGTCATCGCTCGCCTCAACCACCCGAACATTGTGCGAGTCTATGACATCGAGCATCTGTACAGGACGATTTTCATCGTGATGGAGTACCTGAGCGGTCAGTCTCTCAAAGACGTGCTGGAGGGTGTGCCCAGGCTTCCTTTCCCACAGGCAATAAATTTGCTGATCCAGACCGGAGAGGGACTTGAATATGCGCACCAGCAAGGCATCGTTCACCAGGACATAAAGCCTGACAACATCTTTGTTAGGAAGAGGAATCGGGTCAAGATAGTGGATTTTGGGCTTGCGTGCCCTGCTGGTACTGGAGACGATCTGGACCTAGCCGGAACACCCTACTACATGGCACCTGAACAAATAGATGGTGACCTCGTTGATGAACGAACGGACATCTACTCCCTGGGCATCACAGCTTTCGAGATGTTCACAGGGCAAAAGCCATTTCCTGGACCGAACGTAAGTGAAATCTTTAAAGCGCAGCGAGAGTGGCCAGTTCCTGATTGCCGCTCAGTGAATTCCGATTTGCCCACGGAGCTTAACGACTTCATCCAGAGAGCCACACAGAAAGACCCGTCCATGAGACAACAGACTATGAGTCAGGTCCTCGCAGATCTCAAACCACTTGCCGAACAGAACCGTGTGAGCGCAACAGTCGAAGGAAGTTCAAGCCTAGAAAGAATGTCCCTGGTCATGTCTTACCGCGACGTGGACCGACTTGAGTTGACGCGGTTGGTCGAAGATTTTTCACAGCGACTCAAAGAGTTGGGAGTCGAGCTTGATGTAACGAATTTTCGTTCTGTTTTAGTTGAGTGATGCTTCTACGCCAATGACTACTTTGCTTTTTCGCATCTGGTGCCAAGGATGGTTAAGAAGGAGAATTCGCAAAGTGACTGTGGCCGATCTCACAGACAGCGATATTCTCTTCTGAAGCGACTCTCAGGCATTTCCTCTCTCCATTTCCCCATTTTATTCACCGACTGCCCCGAATATCCCCCCGATCTCACCTCCACGAACTGAAAAGAATAAAATCCAGCTCTCGCAAACGCTAAGGATGGGGCTTCCTGCCGTAAACATCTTATTTTACTGACCCGTCACCGTGGCGAACGCTAAGGTGAAAAGAGGATTTGTCTGCTTGCTGCCAATAGAAAAACACGAAAGCTGTTGCGCCGATTGATATTTGAGCGGGGAATAATTCGGCAGCCGAAGAAGAATAAGGAATTTACTCGGCACGCCTCACCAGTACGCGCAACTTCTTATTCCGATCATCACACGTTCTGATCTCCATTTTGCCGCGCGGACTCACCAAGGCATTTACGCCTAGAAACCAAGCATATTTGCTTTTTACCATGCACTAGCATTTCGAATCAGCCATTGCCGGAACCGATTGTCCTACCAGGACACCACCATTCACTTAACGAAATCCGATTACAAGCTGCGACGTGAAGAGCAGCCGATCCCTCTTAGCGCATTGCTCGTTCTCTAGAAGTTGATTTGTAACCCTACCCATGGTAGAAGCATTGTAAAATTGGGTTCTTAATGGAGCAGGCATGTCTGGTCCGATTACGCTATTTGATAAATCGTTCCTGCAGTCGCTCAGTGTTGACGAGTCCGCGTGGTTTGACATCTTTTTTATTGCGAATGTCTGCCCTCTTTTCTTCGTCGAAACGTTGGCAGACTTGGAAAAGTCCTCTCTTGGCAAACGGAGTCCCGAGCAAGAAGTGCGTGTGATAGCGGATAAGTTCCCAGAGATGCAGGGCTCGCCCAACGCCTATCACGGGGAACTAGCTATAGCCAACCTATTGGGACAACCTATCGCCATGACTGGTCAGATTCACTTGGCCGGGGGTCGTTTGGTCAAAGTGGGAAATAGTGCAAACTCAATATATGAGCCATCGCCCGAAGCGGAAGCATTTCGACGTTGGCAGGAGTGCGAGTTTCTTGAAGTTGAGCGCCAATACGCTAGGACGTGGCGCAAGAAGCTGTCGACCCTCGATCTCATGGAAGCAGCAAAGGCTATAACCACACGCTGGATGGATGATCAGTCCTGCAGAACCCTTGAAGATGCGGCAATCAGTGCTCAGAACCTTTTGTGTGCGCCGAACAGACAGGCCGATTGTATCAGGCTTGCATTCTTGTTCCTGGACATTCCCCAGCAGTATCAGGGACAGATCCTCGAATTATGGAAGAGAGCCAACTTTCCACCTCTGTACCGGTTTGCTGCGTATGCGGCATATGTGCTGTCAGTAGAGCTCTTTTTTCAAGTCGCCTTGGCTAACAGCCTCATCTCCACTGAACGTCCGTCAAACAGGGTCGACATCGCTTGCCTGTTCTATCTGCCTTTTTGCACGATATTTGTGTCCTCCGACCGCCTCCATCAGAAATGCGCACCCCTATTTCTTCGCAACGACCAACAGTTTGTTTGCGGCGACGATTTCAAGAAAGGGTGCAAGGAGCTAAATGAGTTCTATAGTCGTCTACCCCAGGAAACGAAGGATCAGGGCTTAATGAGTTTTGCAGTCGACCCGCCTAAGCAAGCACAGTTCCTCGTCACCCAATTGTGGGATCGACACCTTCCTGGCTGGCGCGAACGGCAGGAATTCAGTCAGGAGGACAGAGCAATGATCGAATCTTATGTTAAGGAAAAAATGAGCAAAATGGTTAATGCGGGACCGCTGGACGAGACTGAAATTGCTGTGAGCCGAGAGAACACCGATTCGATTCTTCTCAAGCGCATGATCAAGAGAAAGAGGGGATCATGGTGGCAGGTTGACAAAAATCTTACTTTTCCACGGATCAACAAGTAGCTAAAAGACATTTAACAGCCCACTTGATAGCTCTATGATCTTACACCTCGCCAGCCTTCTTGAGTAAGTAATTCCTACCCCTACCGTGACCGTTGCTCAGATGAAGCTGCTGACCACCTCATAGCTCTCATAATTTCTGAGGGCCGGTAAAATCCTCGAGGGATTGTCCTGATCAAAAAGAGAGGACTCACACGCATGAGCTTTGCCGTTACAGGTTCAAAATAATAACCAGGAGGCGAATGGGATACATCATTCTTTCCGCTTTCTTCTTTATCCATTTCTTCTTTCCCCTTCTTATATTTGTGGGGTTAGTGGGGCAATCATGAAGGGAATAGAAAACATGTGTGCGGAAAGGAGGAACCGACAATGAACCGAGCAGTTGTCAAAGTCTTGTTCGCCGTGCTGGTGGCCGCGGCAGAGATATTTATAGAAACAATGAAGAAATCAAACAAGGCGCGTAAGTGAACATCCGAGCGGCCCCGCAAGGGGTCGTGGGTTGAACACTGCCGCCGCCACGAAAGGAGAGTTTGCCATGGATAGTCGGCATGAACAGCAAAGCATGTGGATTGGCTGGATGATCCTATTGGTGATCCTAGACAATATCTTATATCCCATTTTAGGTCCCATCAATGATCTGGCCGCCATAGTCATTGGAGGATTCTACGTCCTGAAGGGAAGATGATGTCTGTCCGCCCGCCTGCGTTAAATCTAAAGAGAAACAGAAGAAACACAAGAAAGGAGGCTCAAAATGGGCACAAACGGAAATGGTCAGTTTTTGGAAAGCGAGCTGATCCATCGCAAGGTAAAAGTAGACAACGAGTGGCAGACCAGGACCTTTCCGGTGGTCGGCGGTCGTTTAAGGCTTGCACACGAGCAGAACGACAGCCTAAGCCTGCAAACAGAAATGGTCAATTGGGATGGCGAGTATGCCGTCTTCAAATGCTGTGCTGTTACCGGCAAAGGGCAGTACATAGGTTACGGCACCGCCAACAGCCAAAGAGATGCCAAGCTTGCTGACTCACTTGTTGAACTGGCGGAAACGAGAAGCATAGCAAGGGCGCTGAGATTTGCTGGATATGGCCTCGAATTCTGTGGTGCAGAGGAGATCGCACACATACCGGAAGGAGATCCTGAACCGCAGCGAACAGCGGACAAACAACCTGCACCGGCATTCCCCGAAGACAATGGCAACGGCAAAAGGGAAGCGAAAGCGCCAAGTGGCGCTCCGGCTGAGACAGGATCAAAACCGACAAGTGGCGGCATTGGAACGGCGACCCAGGCACAGGTGAGAGCCCTATTTGCACTCAGCCGAAGGGCAAACTATCACGATACCGACATAGCAGAGATGCTTGCCCGCTTCGACGTTTCCCGCTTTGAAGACCTCACCCGCGAATCCGCATCGCAGTTGATCGGGAACTTGCAGACCCAAGTCGCTGCTTAAGCCAACCACACAAGCACAACGATAAACGATCAAGAGGCGGGACGGGATACGTCTGTCCGCGTTCCGCCAAATGGGAGGAGGAGAACTATGTACAGATTCGCCCGAATCTTTTGGAAATCCGTAGCAGAACTGGACTAATATGCGATACACGTACTGAGGAAAGTGAGAGACGATCTCCCCACAGCACGCGCAATCATAAATCCCACCGCAAACTTCGCAACGAACGTCTTCAACTTTTTCCCATAGGTCTTTCATTTTGGTTCTCCTTTTTTCTACCAGGCTTTGCCTGACCTTTTTCAGAGACGTAACGCCCCTGTGTTTTACCAATTACCGGGTTCATCAACTTGCCTCCTGCCTTTCGGTCATGAATTTAGAATCCTTAGGAATAATGGTAATTATGGTCTGGTCCTAATCGATTGTCGTTCCGCTCTGCTCGCCAGATCTTTTTGCAAATTTGCAGAAAGATCTCCTTTACGTCCTGCCCACACCTATTAATTACGGAAAAGAAGGGGGGGTGGGCTCTCGGAAATTGCTCATGTCCCACCCCTTGGGCCTAATTCTTAGTTTCCAATGCCGTTTGCGAATACATTAGCTGCGGATGCCTCTTGTCCATCCAGCCTTAAAATGCGGTCAAGGATTTCCGATGAACTTAATCCCAATTCACGCTCTAAATGACTTATAGCTTCCCGCCATCCTGACGTTTTGAACACATCCACACACTCATTGCACGCTTCTGGAGTCAGTTGTCCCTGGCTGAATTTTTGGAGTGCCAAGAAATAGAGGGGAAAGAATAGATCGCCTCGCAGTACCCTGATGGTGACCCACTCACCAAAACATTCATCAATGTAAGCTATGGAGAAGAGATTCATTTTCTCCCAGGTTTTCTCTTTGTCGGTCAGATACTCAAGCCGAATGCCGAGGCACAGTCTGAGCCAGCACTCAACGTCACTAATTCCCCGCAACATTTCACACAGAGTCTTCAATTCATTTCGTGATACAGCTATTGTCATAAGTTCATGCAGCGCATCTCCGTCTTTACCGGTGTCAAGCGCCAAGTCTATCAGGTGTCTGTTTTCCAATACTTTGCCTTTTTTGTTTAATTTTTTTGCCATCGTTTGATTCCTTTTTATCTACCAGGCTCTGCCTGTTTTTTAGGGACACATTGCCCGTTCGCTTTACCAATTGCGGGTTGATCCAAACGCTTTCTGCCTTTGCCGTTCTCCATCAGAATTATCAGTCGTCTAACATTTTGCAGGGAACTTGTTTACTGAAGTGTCATTACGAAGGTTTATGATCTACTGCCTAATCATCATAGAATAAGACCTATTGGCCCAGTGGCCTGGTTCGGCATGCGCGCATTTTGTAATCCCTCCTTCCCGCTGCGCACGCTCTACAAATATATATGGTTTACAAATTCACCTCCGATTACATTTTTATGACACAAAAAAGTACTACAAAATGCTCCGAAGCCACAATAAGCCGCTTCAGTAAATGCTCACAACGTTTTTCAATTGATATGCATTTTTTTGTCGAAGCACCACATTTCTAGCTCACATTTCCCATGGGTCTTCTGGTACTGCTGGGGGTGGTATGTAGCAAATGTCGCTTGGAATGGCGGTTTCAGCATAATTGTAGTTTTGTTGAAAAAACAACAAACGTATCGTTTATATTGTTTCGTATTCGCGATTTGGAGAACTTTCGAGACGCAGCCATGCTTTCCCTTCCCAAGATAGAACTTCGCTCAGATTTCATTACAGAGGCGAATTTCGTCATTTCTCTGAAGGGGACTATCTCTTGTGGTAGATTATGGGACGGTTGAGGCGAAGACCCTGCCAATTCTTTCCGGCAGCATGGGTATCCGGGATTCATGGAGTAGCGGTATGGAGATCTCAGAGCAAGAAAGAAAAGAGAAGGCCCGGATATTTGACCTGCTCGTCCGCCACTATGGGGCCGGGGCGAGAGTCCTCAACCCGCGAAACCACACCAACGTGTACTCGACTGAGGGCGGAGCCTATGATCTGAAGGGGATTGAAGAAAAGTTCCTTGACGCCAAAACGGGCAAGCTTTCTGCCCAAGCCCTGAAGCACTGGACTCTGTTGGACAAGACCCTAGTGGTCTGTCCCAGAAATAGATAGTCACATTTGTGGATGTGGGGTATGAAGCTGGCAATCCATTTGGAGGTGACAGGGGTGGCTGCTTCAATCTCAGTATTTCTCAGTGATCATGA
>JBKQMK010000642.1:0-10165 GCA_052146735.1 Desulfomonilaceae bacterium
TTATGATAATATTTGTGATAGTGATAACCGTATCGGCCCTGGCCGTACCTATAGTAGCTGTAGCGGGAGGACTTTCCACCGGCCATGTTCAGTACTATTCCGAGTACACGGCCCTGTCCCCTGAATACGGAGTCTTTTGCCTGCCTCAAGACGTCGACTGGGGTCTGTCCTGCTTTGGTGACGAGGACAAGACCGTCTGAATAACCGGAAAGAATTGTTGCGTCAACCAGTCCCAGCACAGGTGGAGCATCGAGGATAACGCAATCAAACGTTTTTCTACACGAGTCAAAAATCTGTTGAACGGTCTTGGTCTTAAGCAGAGGAACCGGGTTTTCCGGTATGGTCCCAGAAGTCATGTAAAACAGCCCTGGAACGTGAGATTTCCGAATTGCCTCTTTGACGTCTATGCATTTGCCCGTTATCAGGTCGCTCAGCCCGGGGCCGGTGAGATCGGCTTTGAACACTTCGTGAATACGAGGCCGCCTCAAGTCGCAGTCAATGACGAGCACATTCTTGCGCTCCGACGAGATGACCGTGGCTATGACAATCGAAATAAGCGTCTTCCCTTCAAGAGGTAGAGCGCTGGAGACACACATCATTGAAGAACCGGAATCGTTTGGGATACAGGCTGAAATAGTGTTTTGAACTATTCTTATCGCATCGGTGAAAGGGGACGAGGGAAATTCATGAGCCATGAATTCAAACGGCGTCTTCTTGGAGTTAATTTGCAAGAACCCCCGGCCTCGATCTATTGTCGGAACAGCGCCCAGGATCGGAAGATTTAGGCGCTTCTCAATTTCCTCGGGCGTTTTTGCGGAAGTGTCCAGCAGAGCGAGACCGACGGCCAAACAAATCCCGCCAAACAGTCCGAACATTGCGCCCATCAATATGATCTTATTCTTGCGGGGACTTATGGGAGCGACCGGCAGATTCGGGGAACTATTAATGGAAACACTATGTCCCATAATCCCGTGGTCCATTTCGGCCTGCTTCGTCTTCTGGAGAAGCATCAGGTACATCTGGCTGTTCGCGTCCACCATCTTCTTGAGGATCTCGTACTCGACCGACAAAGATTTTACATTCATGGCTTCTTGCTTTGTCTTCTCATAAGTCTTCTCAGATGCGGCTTCCTTCTTTCGTGCTTGTTCCACAGCAGAAGACAAAGTGTTCTTTTCCAGTTCCGCGATAGCCTCTTCCATTGAATGGATTTTATTTTGCAACAATGCCATCTTGAAATATTCAGGAGAATATATGGCCTTCATTCCTGTATATTCGGATTTCATCGCGGCCAACTGACTTCTCAGGTTCTGCAAATACTCATTGCCGACATTGGGCGGTAAGACCTTTTCTTTTTCGTATTGTAGCGCCTCGAGATTGATCCGCTGGTCTTTAGATTGCAAGACAGATTCGCCAGCCTTTTCAAAGGAGTTGAACACCTGGTTGGTACTTCTGTCCAAGAAAAATACCCCGTGCTTCTTAGTGAATTCCAGGAGGTTAGCCTCGGACTCCTTCAACTGTTTTTCGGTGTCGGCAAGCTCCCTACTCAGCCAGGCCCTGACCTTGGTAGCCACTTCGCCCCTCTTTCGGAGTGACTCCTCTATATATGTTTCAATGTAGGTTTGGAGCATCTTCTTTGCCACCATGGGATCCGATGCTCCCATTTCCACCTGAATCAACTGCGTCCCCTTAACGGGGGTAACCGAAATTTGCGACAGCACGGCGGTGATCGCTGCGTCTGTCTCTCTCTCCTGAGCCTCGCCAGCCTTGGATTCAGGATGCTCCTTTGGCGGAACAATCGTCGCCGAGTTGGTCGGGGAAGCCGCGGCCGGCTCACTTTCCTTCTGCCCCTCCGCCTCAGCGGACCGCTGTGCGCTCATCCGCTTCACGAACTCTGCCGCCAGAGTCCTACTCTGCAGAGACTCGATCTGGGTTTGGTAGTAGAGATCGAATTGTCCAAAAAATGAAAACAAATCATTCAAATTTGTGGAAGTTGGGAGCACCTTTTCAATTTCTACAACTGCACGCGAGCGGTAAAGAGGCGTGAGGTTGTAAGCGTAGAAAGCCGCAATACCTGCGCCCAAGACGACCAGTGCGATCACGATCCATTTTCGATAAAGTATCGCGTATAGATATTCCGAGAGCGGTTTGCGCTCTTCGAAAGGGACGTCAATAAACCCGGGGAGTTGACTGTATCCCTGATTCGATTCCATCCACGGCAGCTGGCCATTCTCGCCAGTACTCTTGCCTAGCGTGACAGGGTTGCCTAACCCGAATCCCTGATTGGTACCGTTCATATTATGCCTCTCACAACTATGGAACGCCGGATCTTCATTGGCCGCGAGCCCTCAGTCCAACCGCTTGTCCGGTGGCTCCCGTGCAGGGCATGACTGTCTCCCGAGATCTTAAATCTGTTCTAGTCGTCACGTGAAATCTCGAACATGGCTCGGAAGGCAGACTATACCCTCTATTTCTATGATACCCGGCCGAACATTACGTTGCAATGGTTTTGCCGACACGGCAATCACAAGCCCTTGTTGGTTGCACCAGGCAACCTATTGTTCCGCTATTTCAACCCGGACATATAGAGAAGCCGCTGTTCTGCCGGGTGCATTCCCATCCAATCGACCTGTCCCGACTCTATATCATATATGGCGCCAATTACGGCCAAGGCGCCATTCTTGACCTCCCGCCTTATGACGGCGCTGGATTTGAATATCTTTTCCGCTGCAATCCAAACATTGACTTTGACGGCCTCATAAACAAGGAGGTCCCCTGTCGCCCCGGGGTAATCAGCCTTCGCCCTGGCCACGGCCGGAGCGATGAGTTCCGCAAGAGCGGACATGTTTCCGGAAACCTCTTCGCCTTTCGCGACTGCCGTTACCGCTCCACAACGCGTGTGACCCAGCACCACGAGCAAGGATGTCTCCAGATGTTCTACAGCGTATTCAATGGAACCCATTTCTGTGCCGCCGGCCACGTTCCCTGCTACCCGCACGACAAATATGTCGCCTATCCCTCTGTCAAAGAGAAGCTCCACCGGTACCCTGGAATCGGAACAAGCAAGAACCGCTGCAAATGGCTGTTGTCCTTGCCAGGCCGTTAAGCTCCGCCGTTGCCGGTCCTGATTGGGACGCTGCTCATTACCGGCGGCGTAGCGGGCATTCCCTTCCTTGAGCATGTCCAGGGCCTTACCACTCGACAGCTTCGTCACCTGCATAGCAACCGTCTCCTGGACTCCTAGTTTAGGGTTTCGATGTCAGCATTGCAGTGGCACACGCGCATCGACTTGCTTGGAAAGCTTCGGCAGGGGCGCCGGCAGCTCGCTTCTACCACACAGTTTCCTTATCTAGCCCAACGACATTTCTGCAACACTGCACTGGCCCTCCTCGTCTCAACGGGCCCTCAGGCCATACAATCCTGATCAGCCGTTCCGGCCCACGTTATTAGTGAGGAAATCCGCAATCATGTAATCCGGTAGCATCTTTGTCACGGATCCCTTCTCTAAAACCGCCAATGGCATGGAAGGGTCTATGCAGTTGTTTATGTCCTGAATTACCGTGATCCCGCCAGCTTCCCGAATTTGAGACAGGCCTTCCGCTCCATCCGTCCCTGAACCGGTCATTATTATTCCTACAGCCCGGCGGCCCGCGACATGCGCATAAGATTCAAACATTCTGTCAATAGCCCCTTGTGGGCTCTCGTGAGAAGCCCTCGGCACTAAGCTGAACCTAACGTTACCGTCAGGGTCAATATCAAGGAACGGACCCGAATCTCCCGAACTAAGGTAACAAGTCCCCCTTTCAATGGGGGTAGTCCCATCGGCTTTTTTGACGGGAATTGCACTGTGCGCGTCAAGATAGGACACAAACGGTTCCATGTAACGCGACCCGGACAGAATGACGGCAACCAGGACATCGTGAAAACCGGGGGGAATCAGAGGAATTATCCTTAGCAGAGCGTAATATCCGCCGGTTCCTGTACCAATACCGATGAACCGGGTCGCCGGATCCGGTGGCAACCCTCTGGAGTTTCCGCCCTCAACCGGCTCTTTAGGCGAGATCCTCATATATCGGGTACGGCCTGTCCTGATTGCTGCCGCGCGTCTAACTTTGGCAATAATTTCAGCTTGTTGAGCATCAAGGCTCTCATCTTCACGCCGCGAGGGTTTGGCTATCACATCGATTGCGCCAAATTTGAGAGCGTCGAAAGTGGTCCTGGCCCCTTCGACTGTGAGAGAGCTGATCATCACCGTAGGGACGGGATGTTTCACCATGATGTGTTTAAGCGCTGTGATACCGTTCATCCTGGGCATCTCCACATCCATAGTGACAACGTCCGGTTTGAGGCTCTGGACCATGTTGAGGGCTTCCAGCCCGTCTTTGGCCCACCCTACGACTTGGAGCTTTTCGTCATCCTGCAAGATGCCGGTTATTTGCCGGCTCATGAGCGCAGAATCGTCCACTACGAGGACCCTAATTTTGTTGTTACCGCGCTCCTGAGTCATCCAATCTGCCCCTGAGTCCTGCGTCTCCCCTTAGCACTTCCCTTGCCAATTGAATGTAAGCTTTTGCACCGGGAGACTGAATATCGAAAGCAATAACAGGTGCCTGCCGGTACGGCACTTCTGCCAACCGCGGATCTCTGGGAACAATGGTCCTGAAGACGCGATCCTTGAGGTACTGCCGGACCTCCTGTACCACTCTAATGGTGAATCCGGCCCTCTTGTCGGCCATTGTCAAGAGAAAGCCAAAAATTGCCAGCTTGGTATTGTGCAGCCTTTTGATTTCGAGGGCGGCCCTTAAAACTCGGCCTACTGTTCCCATCGAAGCGTACTCGCATTGGATCGGAACCAAGTACGAATCGGCCGCCGTCAGAGCGGCATAGGTAGGATTGTCCATCCTGGGGGGACAATCCAGAAAGATAAAATCGTAGGCAGGTCTGAGCTGCTCGAGGATGCGGCTGAACATGGTGACGTCCCGCTGCAGGGTGCCACAGTAAAATGCCTCATCGGCAACGGACCTGATGTTGGACGGAATGAGACTCAGGTGGGGCAAACGGGGATTAGCCGAGTAGATTGCGTCCTGGGGAGCCGCACCGTCTCTGACTACATCGAGAAGGCCGGTGGGAGTATCTTCGGACTCCAGGCCAAAGCTCTTTGTCAGCCCGCACTGGGGATCCAAGCCGATCAGAAGGACCTTCCTCTTGATCGCGGAAATACAGGCTCCCAGGTTCACCGCTGTTGAGGTTTTGCCCACCCCGCCCTTCTGGCTGACAATGGCAATGATGTGGCCCATAGGCTTGGATATCCTCTTACATTTCCAGAGTGCCGACAAGCGGGGTGTGATGCGCTTGTTGACCGTATCGGATCCCTGCCGCAGCGAACTGTCTTTGTTTGGAAATGACGTCTTCAATCACTTCAGTGACGTCCAGAACCAGTGCGATAGTACCGTCGCCCAGTATCGTAGATCCTGCCAGACCTCTGCTTTCGCACACGTGTTCCGCCAACGGTTTAATGACCACGTCCTGTTCGCCGACAAGCTCTTCCACGAGGAATCCTACCGTCTTCACACCCGTGGTGGCAAGAACAAGGAATTTTAGATTCTTGGAAGAATCGTAGTCTTTCAGGTTGAAGACTTCGTTCATCCTCAGTACCGGTATTGTCTCGTCCCTAAATTTGATTACCTCAAAACCCTCGATGGTAGAAATGTCCGCGGGAGAAACTTGAATGATCTCCCTTACGGACGTGAGAGGGACGGCAAACATGTGTTTCCCCATCTTGATCAGCAACGTCTGAATGATGGCGAGAGTCAGCGGTATCTTTATGGAAATTCGAGTGCCCTTGTTTTCCCATGATTCGATTTCGATGTGCCCGTTGATCTTCTCTACGTCTTTTTTCACCACATCCATGCCGACACCACGGCCGGATGTTCGCGTCACTCTCTTGCTTGTCGAAAAACCAGGCATGAACAGGAAATTATATATTTCCTGCGCCGACACATTTTTTGCCTCCTGGGCTTCAATGAGACGGTTTTCTATCGCTTTTTGTATTACGGCCTCGTAGTTTATTCCGCTACCGTCGTCTTCTACATCGATCACAACCTGATTCCCCTGGGAGTAGGCGTTGAGTATGATGGACCCTTCCTCGTTTTTGCCCTGTATCTTTCGCGCGTCCCTCTCTTCTATGCCATGGTCCACCGCGTTCCGGATCAAGTGAACGAGGGGGTTATAAATCTGTTCAATAACCCTCTTGTCTACTTCGGTTTCCCCTCCGTGTACCTCCAGGGCTACCGACTTGCCTACTCTGCGCGAGAGATCTCTGATAAGACGAGGCATCCTGTTGAAAAGCTGGCCGACCGGTAGCATCCGGAGCTTCATGACACCTTCTTGAATGTCGTTTGCCACGCGTCCCAGTGACAGGCTGGCTTCCCCTACCTTTAGGCTCAAGTCCTTGACTGACTGGATTTCCTTCTTGCCGACCTCCCGGGTGGTCATAAGTATCCGATGTAGGTTTTTCAGGTCCAGCGACAATTGCTCGACGAATGAACGATTGACGACCAATTCTCCCACCTGATTCAGCAGTACATCTACCTTGGCCGAGTCCACACGCATGGTCCGAACCATACCACTTTCCCGGACGTCTCTAGCGGTAGCGAGGTCTTGGAGGAATTTTGTGTCATGACTGCCGGTTATCTCCGACGTGGTGGCTTCTTCCCCAGCAGATGGAGTTTCGCTTGCGGCCGAGGCTCGCATGGACGGAGCGGGCTTCATTGCAACCAATATCTCTTCCGTGGTTGACTCTTGCGGAGTTCCTTCATGCTGGATGGCTGTGATTTCCTGAACCATAGTTTCTATAGGGGTCTTGGCCGTTCTGCCGGTCGATCGTGAAACGTCCGCGAACCCTTGGCCAGTATCAGGTCGGTCTCCTCCGGCGGCTGAATAAGGGGACGGCTGTTTGACTTCCCACGTTACAGGTTGCTTAACATCAACCGGCGCGGCGCCGTTGAGTCCATGCAGACCATTAGCATTTAGGGCCGCTTCCAGGGCGTTCAGGAAATGCTCGAACCTCAGCATACTTTCTTCCATGAAGGTTAAATTCTTGGAAGAAAGCGTATCCATTCTCTCGGAGCACCAGAGCACTTTTTCATGCCATGCGTCGAGGAATGCAGCAAGATTTTGATAATCCATGTAGCTCGACGATGACCGGATCGACTTGATCAAGTCTGCAGAGACCTCCATATCGCTCCGATCCGCGGTCCCCTGCTTGATCTTGTCGGCTAGTCGACGGAGCTTGTCAGTGATCTCCCATGCGTAAGAAAGAAAGATCTCTATGATTTCACGATCAGTGTCTTCCCCGATCGTGTCCAGTTCCTCAAGCAAGTCCGAGGCTATTGAAGGCTGAAAGGCATTGGATGAGGGAGC
This sequence comes from Desulfomonilaceae bacterium, assembly GCA_052146735.1. Taxonomy (GTDB): domain Bacteria; phylum Desulfobacterota; class Desulfomonilia; order Desulfomonilales; family Desulfomonilaceae; genus CAWBBA01. The sequence goes on from JBKQMK010000642.1 coordinate 7,420, forward strand.
AGACGGCTCTGCCAATGCCTTTGCATCACCAAAAATACCTTCAAATTCGCGAAGAAGCTCGTCATCCACGTCTGCCAACATGGAGCGCTCACCAGGCTTGCGGGAGGTCGGTCGCGGCTTGGGAGCTGCGGGGACCCCTCCTACAATCCTCAAAATGAGCGCGGCTGTAGAAGGAGTCACAGTGGGAATATCAGTCAGCACGCGCACATCGGCGCCAGCCAACTGCTCCACTGATGAGAAGCCGGCATTCTCCAGGGCCTCTATTACGGCCGCGTCCAAACCCGGGATACTTTCCAAGGATCGGCGAAAAGATGAAGGTTCGAGAGAGGCTTCCAAAGAAGGTCCCGTCTCGGTTACCTCGGCCAGAGTAGACGACACCTCCTCTTCCAACGGGAAAAGGCCCTCGGGGTACCATGGCCGTAGCTCGTGCAGGAGCGCCCGCAGGTCCTCGATCTCCTCAGAAGAGAGCCGTTCGCGGTCGGTCGGGATGGCGGAAAGGCGCTCTCCCATGGATTCCAGGATGCCGGCCGCAGCCGGGATCCCGATTCCCTTCATGGTTTCGGATAAACCGCCGATCATCTCGAGAATTGATAAAATTACCTCGGCAGGTTGCAAACCATCCTCGAGATCGTCCAGGTAGAGAGAAACATTGAGAATGTGGGGCACGGTTTCTTCCAGAGAGGCGCTCAAATCGGGCCCTGGACTTGCGCCGGTAAGGGGTTCAACCACTAACTCCTCCGCTGTGACCGGGGTCAGCTCTCTGTCGGAATCTCCGAGAACAGTCTCTTCCGTGGAAGCAGTGAGTTCCTCGGTGGTCGAAGCCGAAATTTCCGTGTCAACCACGGTTGGTCCTGAGACATCCAGATCCCGGTCGCCCGACTCGGTTGGAAAAATTTCGTAAATTCGCTCTCCTTCGCCGATAACCTGATCCGGGTCCACGGAAGTCATTTCTTCAGACACACTTGGCCTGGCAGTTATCTCTTCCAGGTCGATTCCAGCACCTGCCGCAAAGGGCGCCTCGTCCTGGGGGCCTGTTTCATCATTTTGTGCCTGCTCAGCGATGAACGCTTCATCGGCGGGTTCGGACGTTACGGGAGATTGGACGGAAGACTTTGGCAGAAATTCATCCAATTCTTGCATCATGCTTGAGATAGGAGTTTTCTCCTGGTGCAGCTCTGACACTTCCGAAATTAGAGTCAGGATCAGGTCCTTCGCTCGAAATAAGAAGTCGACGATTCGAGCGTCTAATCCGATGGCTCCTTCGCGAACACGATCCAGAAGGTTCTCGACACCGTGAGTGAGTGTGCTGGAACGTTCAAGACCTATATACTCTGCTGAGCCCTTGATGCAGTGAACCGCTCGGAAGATGTTGTTCAGTAATTCCGGGGATCCGCCTTCTTTTTCGACCCGCATAAGGCTGTTGTCCATCTCTTCCAGCAGTTCCCGAGCTTCGCTGCTGTAGTCCTGAAGAATTTCGGTGTCAATCATCTGCTTTCCTCTCGGTCGGCCGCGCCTCTCGAAATGCGACCGAATGGACTGTTGCAAAACCTGCCGAACATACCAGCCGAGGCCTCCTATTTCTTAACCCGAGGTCCACTCGTGGTGGGCACGACTTTTCGGCCATCGAAGTGAGTTTGATAAAACTCGAAGTCCTTCACTACGGAGCCCAGCATCTCCAAATCTCTCTTGATAAGCCCAATGTGTTCCTGTAGTTCCTCCTGGCCTGCCGATTTGCCGCTCACGTTGAGTACTCTTTCGATCCTCTCAACGGCGGACGAGGACTTGCCTACGGCAGTTCCAGTCAACAGGAGGACTTCCTGGTAATTAGCCGCCAAATCGTTTATGACTTCAGCCAGTTCCTCTACCTCGTCACTGCCATGTGATTGGATCGGGGTGCTGAGGTTCCCATTTGACATTTCTTTGGCGGTTCTCGTCACATACTTGAGTGGGCGGTGGATCTTGTACACGTACAGATAAATCATGGATCCGAAGCACAGAATCGTGACGCCCAGAATCAGAGACATTCGACTCCTGACATAATCTAGGAGGTCCGCCTGAATGGGATCGTTTGCAAGTTTCTCGCTTACCGGATTGCCCGCCTGGACATTGCCCATCTTTGTCATTTCACCGGTGACGTCGAATACGAACTTCATATCGACAACCACTGCGGTCACCGCCAGCAAGCAGAAAAACAATAGTACCTTATTGCGCTCCACTGCCCTGAGCAAAGGGGAACGCCGTTTCCCACTCGGAGAAAATGGGTGACGGCCGCGGCCGGAAAACGGCTGGTCTCTGGGCGGTTGGGAAGTCATTGCTCTTACTGCTTCAACTCCATCTCCCGGATCACTTGTGCTATCGACAGGTGATCGGTCTTGTTTATGAACCCCTTGGCGCCCAACTTCTCGGCCTCAGCTTTGTGCTTTTCATCGTTGAGAATAGTGAGAAACAGGATCTTGGCGTCTGGGTCCTCGCTGAGGATCTCCTTCGCTGCCGTGATCCCGTCCTTGTCCCGCATGGTGATATCCATGGTGACAAGATCGGGCCTGAGGGTCCTGTACAGCTCGACAGCCTCGTTGCCGCCTTTTGCCTCGCCGACCACGGAATGACCCTGAGCCTTTAGCTCTTCAACTATCCGTTTCCGCATAAAGCCCGAGTCATCGACTACAAGGACCCGCATGCCCATTACACACCTCGCAACCAGCAACTTTGCCGTGCTTTCATTTATGTATTACTTCTCTTGCGCCGC
>JBKQMK010000643.1:0-4013 GCA_052146735.1 Desulfomonilaceae bacterium
CGAGCGTGCCGTGGTGGACGGATCCGAAGGACCCGGACGCTTGGCCCGAGCCTGAGGCCCATGAGGAGTTGGAACCGGAGGACGAGTTCTTTGTCGAGCCGCGCATCCCCGGGATTCCTCTCGAACCTGGGATGGCAGGTCCAAGTGACCGTCTTGAGCAAATCAAGGAAAGCCACTCTCTTCTGCGGCAATTCACCCCTAAGGAATTGAAGACTCTCTTGAATCTGAAGAGAAATACTTCGCCCAAAGCCTGGAGCTTGAGAGAAGACCTGGTGGTATTGACGCTTCCCGCCAGCAATAGGGAAATTGCCGAACTCCTGACGGATCGGAACAAGGAGGCCGTAAAAAAGCGGCTGCAACTCCTGAGGTCAAAGGGCCTGTCCAAGAGACAGCCTGAGGCTTCTAATTCCCAATCTTGAAAAGTACCAACTCGATTCGTCTGTTAGGAGTTCAGCGAGGGACTCCCGCGGGTGGGGCGGGAAAAAGTCGTGGACATTCGGCCGTACTAAGACTATTATCCAAATGTCGGGACGTGGCTCAGTCTGGTAGAGCACTGCGTTCGGGACGCAGGGGTCGCTGGTTCAAATCCAGTCGTCCCGACCACGAACCTCCGTTGAAATCAGGATGTTAGCCTGGGCGAGCGCATCCTGATTTTCTCATTCTTCAACTTATTCCGTGATTATTCCGTGACTTTTTCAAATTCGATCATCACTTAGCCCTCTTCGACCAGATCAAGCTCCGTCCATCCGTGATCAAAGGTCATTGCATCCACAGCTCTCAGGAGTTCCTGATCAGAGATCCTAATGTAGCGATCCTCGACAGATCGCTGTCCTGAGTGGCCAACGATAAGATTCCTCACTGCTGGATCAATGCCAGACCTCTGCGCGTTCGTCTTCCACGTGTGGCGGAAATCGCGTATTTGCAGCCCTGATATTCCTGCAAGCCCGATTGCCCGTGCCCAGCATTTTCGAACCATTGAGCGATCTATGGGTTTGCCTTGATATGTCCCGCAATGATTTTTGAAGCGTCCGGAGTACCCAAAGATAAGCCCTACGGCGTTGACCACGTTATCGCCATCGCATCTGCGACGAGTTTCCAGCACATCAACCACTTCCCGTCTCAGAGGAACACGCTTAGGACGCAGTCTCCCCTTGTTGGGATTCTTGCCTTCCTTGGTCACTTCGGAGGGCAGGATCAGCACCCTTCGATCTGGCTTGTACATCTCCCAACGCAGGCTTGCTACCTCTTTGAACCTCATGCCCGTGTAATAGAGCATGACCATGATGTCGTGCATCCACCACGAGTTCTCCAAAAGGCGAACGTAGTCTTCCCAAGATAAATAGCTGTCCCTCTGATTGGTCGGCAAGCTCTTCACCAGTAAACAAGGATTGAAATCCAGCGCCTCATGCTCCCCCTGCACACGCATAATGCCAGATAGCACAGCAAGCTCTCGGTTGACCGTGGCATTCTCAACTTTCTTTTGCCTTGCTCGCTGATACTCTTTGATCTGTGGCACCTTGATGTCTTTTAACGGACGACTCTCACCAAAGTGCTCGACGAGTCGATCTATGGCGTAGATGTTTCGCTCTGCCTGATGCTTTGGATCGGCCTGGAGAAAATCCTTCACGGTGCGAATCAAGGTCAGTTCTTCTTCAGGCTCTAGTCGAGCAAGTTCTGTAGGTAGAGCCCAGCTCTTGTTCTCAAACGTCTTGATGACGAATTCCAGTGCTGGCTGGTCAAGGTTGTCAAAGCTATAAACCCTCAAGGCGCTTTTCACGTCTTTCTCGATCCTTTTCGCCTCGGCCACCGTCTTTGCCGACGTGACGGTCTCGATCCGATGTTTTTTCCAAGTAAAGTAAACGTAATACCTTCCGCCTATCTCTCTCACTGCCATTGTCTGACCTCCTTGCTAAGGTCGTTCCACAATTCCCCTGAAATGCGATTATCTCCTCCTTTCCTCATTGGTTTGGGGCTGGTCATCTTGCGGCCAGTGCCTCCGTGATTCACGGCTGGGGATTCTACCTCAAAAGTCTTACCGGCCACAAATCTATCAATCGCCTCGGCAGTAAAAAGCACCACTTTGGCTGAAATCCTCACGCATTCAATTTTACCTTCTCGTGCCCATCTCAATATCGTTCTCTTCGTAATTTTCAGCTTTGACGCAGCTTCATCTGCGCTTAACAGCTCCATTCCTGTTTCGTTGTTTATCATTCAACCTTTTCTCCAAAATAACACCTACTGCTACTGCAGCTTCGTTGCGGGACTACACCCGCCTTGTGCCCCGGCTTCACTGCTGGAGGTAGCAGCGGGCTAGGGCCTCTACTAAAATGCCGATAATGACTGGCTGTCAGGTCACAGATAGTCTGGGCTTGAAATAATCCTGTCACTTTCAGTCTAGTGTTTGAGCAGGGTCTTACGGCTATCCGCTCTCTGCTTCCGAGGGCTGACCATCTTCCACAAAAACCAATTTCATCCACTGTCGTCTCTGCTGTTCCGGTAAATCCAAGTACGCTGTGATTGCCACATCAATGTGCTCATCAATCAATCCGCCCAATTCTTCAAGTTCAGCAAGCAGGTCTTCAGGAATGACGTAGTGCTGTTCCTGAATCACCTTGATCTTTTCAGCAGATTTCTTTCCCGCTTTTTCCTGTACTTCTTGATAAGCCTTATTTATGGACATCTTGCCGCTCTGTACTGCCTTAACCGTGTCAGGATCTCCCTTACCCAAGACTGTCCTTGCCTTTTCGACTTTGCGAGAGCTTACTCCCAATTTGTCAGCGGTCTTTTTGGCAGAAACTGATCTTGAATTTTCATTGCCGTCACTTGACGGTTTTGATTTAGCCTGTTCACTTCTACGGTCGCCGCCCCGATGTCGTTTTGAATCCAATAGAGCCACACAGACCATGAGTTCCGCGTCAGTCATATTCCTACGGTTTTGCTGAAGCTTTATAGCGTGTTCCATCGCTTCTTGTTCCAAATCGAACTCATGAGTCCAGATCGGAACCTCCTCAATACCTACGTTGATGGCAGCCTTCAGGCGACTGTGCCCATCAATGCACACAGGCTCTTTTTGCCCCTGCCACGTGGCAAGTATTATGGGCTGAGAAAGGTCGTATGCGCCCTCTCTCATGTCATTCTCGATCTTTGCCAACAAATCGTCATTTATCGGAAACAAAGCTTCGAAGCTCTCGTGGGTCTTTATTTCTTCTGGACTCACCGTGTCCATTGTTACCTTCTTCATTATTTTCTCCTCGTTAATTTGATTTTGCCGGTTTATGACTCCGGAATTGAGCCCTGCGGCTTTCAAACAGCTTGGAGTCGGCTGGTACTTTTAGTAACCAGTCGAGGTAGCGGTCTTCGTCGAATATTTCCAAAGTGCGTTCCAAGTTATCGGCCGCCCGGTTGGTTTTCTTACAGATGGATTCCAAATTCTTCTCTATAGAAGCAGTCTTATCAGCGGCTCCTATTCCAAAATCCGTTGCCACAAATAAATCTATGAGGTCGTCTATTCTCATCGCTCCCTCTCTTAAACTTTCCAGAAGTTGGTCAACTCTGGACATTGCTTTGCCTTTCCCCATTTCTCCTCTCTAAAGTGCGCGTTTGCCTGTATGCGGTTTCGCTGCCTGGCTGGGCAGACAAACAGATCGAGCCCCAAATGCAGCTAGATCTGCCGTCTGCAAGTTACGTTTCTAAAATCTTCGTCTATGGAAATCTCAGTGATGACCGCCCCGTGTGGATCGGTCTTATGGCGTGACAACAAAGAATCTAAAGACTATGAAGAATATCTGGTGGTTAAGATGCCATTCGTTCAAATGTTCGCTCCAGATTCCCCCAATTCTTAAGGTGCCGTCCGGAGCATCGGCTTCGTAATTTTTTGCCTCTACATAATATATAGTAAGCGAGGTAGGACGGCCGGTTACCCGACCGCCCCCTCACAGATCCCGGCGTGCGGTATTACCGCACCGGGCTCTTCAGAGCTGCTCGCTTCCGCCTGGTCAGCTACGGTCGCTGCC
>JBKQMK010000644.1:0-22262 GCA_052146735.1 Desulfomonilaceae bacterium
CGGCCTTTCAAGGCCAAAATCGGGTTCAAAGACCCGATTCATCAGGCGATCGTTGCGAAAAAACTAGGGCTGGACTCTCATAAAATATCTGAAAATCGGAATCCCTTCCATTTTGCAGAAGTCTCAAATCAGTAGGTTTCTTGTTGGTGACTGACGGCATCCCCGCAGCGTCCGTGATAACCCAATATTCGGCCGCGAAGGACTGAGTAACCACACCAACAGCGATCAATGTCACCAACGCAATTACGAGATTCAGAGTTTTCATTTTATCGATACCGCAGGATATCCATCTTTGTGTTGCTGGTTATTGCTTCTTATAATAACGACAGAGCGCACTCTCACTCTTTCGATAATGCAGATGCGCATAAGCCGAAAAAGATTCGACCTGCCCCTCAAAAATAGATCCAAGTTTTGAGTTAGAAGTGTGTCCAGAAAATGGGAGTGCAAATCGTGATACTCGGCTCTGACGTGGGGCGAGTGCCAAGTATCACCTTTCCTCAACTGGGAATGCTACGAAAATGTATCTTTTCTGCTACACATAAGAGCGAAGAATCTTTAACCCTGGCCGGCGCATCCTTCTTATCGATGCCTCATCATTAAGAGTGAAGGGAGTGCGGAATCATGCCGAAGGTGCACCCCAAAATGCGGACTATCAACGGCAAGGAATTCGTCGAAGACCTTCGCTCCGGGATGACCGATTTAGAGATGATCCAGAAGTACGGTCTGAGTCTCCAGGGTTTTGATCGGGTCCTAGAGTACTTGGTAGATGCGGGGCTAATTGCTAGAGGGGAGCTGCTAGAGCGTCAACATCTATCAGACTGTCAGATCCTCCGAGCGTTTGTTGAATCGCGTGAGGACACCGAGATTGTCCGGTCGCACCCCTCCATGCTTCCCAGGACGCGCGTGATTGCCGTCCCAAGGATGAGACAGAGGTGACCTCGAGAGTTCTAAACGCGCGTAGAATTGATCCTACTGATTCTGAGGATGGCTCCGTTGAGCTAAGAAAAGAATTGACCGCTGCTGTTTATGGAGAGTATGGTTAAATCGCTTCACATCTATCAGGCGCATCGGGGGGAAGAAAACATGGGAGCATTATTGCTTGGCGTGGTGACCTGCTTACTGGTCGGAGCCAGCATGACCGTTGTTTTGCTTCCCGGGTGTGGAGGCAAGAAGCCTGATCTCGCGATATATGACGTCAAGTTTTCCCTGATTAAGTCAACCGATCCGTTATCTGATATCATGCACGACGAGTGGCGCAGATCGACAAAGCCAAGCGATCCCAAACTAAAACAATTTCTCGACGAAATTACAAAAAACACTCAGAGAAGCCATGAAGCGGACCCACATAAGTGGGGTTACTGGTTTACGTGCTATATAAAAAATCGGGGAGACAAAGACACTTTCCAGATATCAATCAAGCCAATACCCCTTCCAACACCACGAAATATGATCCCCAGGCGTTTCTACCGGAGTCTCTCAACTGGGATGAATTCTACCTCATGGGCAACGCCCTCTTCATGCTGGACTATTTGAAGTCCGGGGAAGTTAAGCGGGTCAGCGCCGTTTTGTGTTACGGAAGATTGTATCAGGAGCCTTCGCCGGAAATTCGCAGTAAACTTCAAGGCACTAGGATTGAAATAGGATCTTTCAAGAGCGAGCCATGAGAGTCAATGAGGAGCCCACGTAGCGGAGAACCTGCTCAATAGGCCATGTTAGAGAGGACCGAACAATGAGAAGGACATTAATAATCACGGTGATACTCATAATATTGGTAGTTTATGCCTCGGCATGGTCTGACCCGGCAGGAGAGAGGTACATTGTATGCTGGGATCAACGATGGATAAGCACGATATTGGCCAAGGTATGCAACGGGCCCATGGATGTCTCCGATGACAAGAATAAGGATCATCATAGTTGCCCAGGTGGTCGAGGCAAAGGTTTTAGCTCATACGATGATGCTATGAGCTGGATGCGTCAGAACTGTAATTGATGACTTGTGCTCACTCCATCGCCCCCATCACGACCAAGCAACCCCGAAAACACCCCCAGCCGCGAAGCGAGCGCAAGGCTATCCCTGTGTTCCGTCTCACGAGAGGTGTGGCCCCCCCCCGCCGGCGCGCGGGCTATAAATCGAGACATCGCTCAGAATTGATTGCAGACCCCATTAAAGCGACATCGGCCTGACCAGCGGGGCAATGGCATGCGGTCAAGTGCACAGGCGCAGTTGTCGAGATTGTCTAATGATTGGGCCTGCACTACTTCCTGTGTGATCTTGCGAGCTTGCAATGGGTCCCCAAGGCCAGGTGGGGAGGGGGCTTTCGCCCCGTCTGCATGTATATTGTGTGAGGGGACCCTAGGGGGCCATTTATGTGTACACCATTTTTTACCACTCACTGCCTAATTACGCGTAGACAAGCAACAGCAAATGCAAAAGGCGGGCGGTAGGGATGCAATCCGTGAAGGGTGGCCGAATTCGATAATGATTGCAATCAAGTGTCCGTATCGGAATTGCGGGAAATTGGAGCCGGCCCCCCCGACGCGAACGCTGCATCACCTTCGCCGGTCTGCTTTTTGCTTGGGGGGCATAAGTTTTGCTTATACACTGCCCCCAAAGTGCGAACGTTTTTCGCGCCTACCCGGTAAGGGTTTCAGCCCCACCTATTCCTCCGGTCAAATTGACCACCCCGGTTTTATTAATGATTACACCGAAATCGCCGTATCGGCGGTGCGGGTTCTCGTTGCTTCATTCCTTGTATTTCTGGTATGCTGCGGTTGCTAATGACCAGCCTCTCGTTGGCTTGCCCCCGATGAGAGTGCAAGCCCGCCGATAGTGCCGCGGGCTTTTTTAATGGGCAAATGGCTTCACGGGATTGAGGCAGCCTCATTTCCGCAGATTGACAAGGCTGAAGTATTCGGTCACCATGCAGATGCAACCACAGGTAAGCCACAGAGCCCGAATGGGGAACGAGGTTATGCAATGACCGATTCCGCCCTCGAAGTACGGGTGCAGGAACTTGAAAAGCAAATTGCGGATCTTCAACAGCAAGTCGCGGCCTTGACCAAAATGGTCGAAAGAATTGTCAAGCCAGCAAACAAAGTCGTGAATGGCATCATGTCGAGCATTTCGGCTGTCAAAGAACATCTCAAGGGGTCAGACAACCCGTGAGGCCTGTGGGACTGGCCCGCTGGTTTTGGGCGTCGTCACCGCGCGGGGTAGAGCATGGTCTTTGAGGTTCCGCATCAACACTCAATCTCAAGGCATTTTCGACACGCAGGCTTGGATAAACATCCGACCGTAAACTGTTACGTGTATCACGCCCGATTCGGACCTTGTTGTGTTGCAAATTGTCCCCTTTACTGTTTCCAAGCCGACGTCGACTTCTTTACATATCTCGTTGATCTCAGTGGAGAGTTCTATCTCGTTGATCTCAGCATAGCCTTTCGGCCTTATGAATGGGCCTCCACTGGTGCGTTTGCGTTTGAGAATGCCTAGACTTTCCAGATTACACATATATAGTTCCAGATTGTTTGGGAAAGTCAATTGAGCCTTTTCCATGGCCCCGTAGATTGAGCCAAACTCCCTTACCTCTCCGGACTGCAACTCCAGCCGAGTATAATAGAATGCGATCCAGTTTCTTTCCTTGAACAGTAACAGTAATTTTGCCTCGTCGGGTGACAAGTGTTCGATGACTGGGAAAAAGCTCGGGTGGGCAAGATTGACGGTGTCGGTATTCGATGCGGTAGTGAGCAAGTTCAAGAAAAGCTCGCTTAGGTTTTCATCTTCCACGTAGGCGAGCTTCTCCAGTATAGGAATCCCTATTTCCGGACGAACCTCAAAGATCTTATCCTCAGGAATTTCGGCTAATTTCTCTCGATAGCGGTCTAGATTGTGTTCCAAGCAGAGACGCTGTCTCTCGCTAAAATAACGGAGCCACTCAGTCGGTATGGCGACGAATTGTACGGTTGACTCTAGTGCGCGCCCCACGCGGCGCACACCAGGTTGAGCTAGGTCCTTGTATATTTCTGATATAAGTGCTGGAACAGCTTTTGCAGCTTCTATCACTTCATCTATCGACATGGCGGCAACTCCGAAGCAATCTTGGCCTAAACTAACCCGCGGTGATGCTCTTTTCCAGTGAATAAATTTCGACTCGGCCAGTGAAGTTGTCAGCAGGCCCATGGAATCTATCCATAATCGTCATGGTCGAATTCACAGGCAAGAGGCAAGCGCCGCGATGTTTCCGAAGAGTTCTGAAACGCTCTGAGAATTGATCCTGCGAAGCCACAACTAATTTGTGGCTACAGGGTAGGCGCCGTGATGGATATTTCTTCTCGCGCTGTCTTTGGGTGGAGAGCAACGAGGAACATCATGTTTGACAGAGAGACCCTTGGGCAGGTATGCTCCGAAACTGGAGATAGAGCTCTTTTTCAAGGAAAGGGGCGGGAGCCGAACCCCCTTGGAAGCTTGTGAAAGTCCCCGTGACGGCCTTTTGTCGGCCAGGGTGATGGCCTCGCCATTCCTGATTTTACCGATGACGGGATGGCCTTTCTTTTCGATAACGTCTCTCAAATAGATCTCAGTATCGTCCAGATAATATCTTCTTGCCCACAGACCTTTTCCGGCTTCTTCTTGAATGGAGATGAACGGTCCTTGCGGTAAACCCACAGCATCCCGGTGGTTGGGTCGGTAAAACCTTTCAAATAATATACTGGAACATAATGGTTATGCATTGCTTCCCGAGTTCATCAGGCGGGTAAAAGGACGGACACGGACGTCGGTGGCGGTTGCCGGAATTTTGCCCCTGAAAATCTGCATACAAGTTGCATACAAATATGATGGGGGTCAATCTTAATAATTACAATAAGTTGATGGCTGGGGCGGGAGGATTCGAACCTCCGAATGCGGGTTCCAAAGACCCGTGTCTTGCCGCTTGACGACGCCCCAGTAAACTCCGCGGATGCCGTGCAGGATCTTGGCTCCGGGAGGCTAATCAGTGTAAGACTATGCCGCGACGAACAGGTCGGGCAACCACGATATTCAGTTCCGGCGACAAGCGCCGTTTGACATTGTCTACTTCGTCCGGTTCAGCAAGGCCGAACAGTGTGGGACCACTTCCACTCATCAAGACCGCTTTAAGCCCTGCGTCTTGCATTGACTGGCGAATCCCCGCCAGTTCCGGATGCTTGCTCTCGGTTACGGACTGCAAATCATTGTAGAGCAAATCCTCAACCCTGGCGGTCTGTCGCAGACTAGCCCACAATCTACCTTCCCTCCCCTCCCCTGTCAAGATCTTGGAGAATTCCCGAAAGATAACTCCCGTCGAGACAGAAAAGGGCGGACACACCAATACTACGCTGTAGTCCATGGGCAAGTTCACAGGGGTCAAGCGTTCGCCTATCCCCTCTCCCACAGCGGAACCTCCTATCAGAAAAAATGGCACATCAGCGCCAAGTTCTACGGCTCCTTGTCGAAGATCGTCGTCTCCAAAATCCAAACCGAATAGGGATCTGATGCCCACGAGGGTCGCAGCGGCGTCAGAACTCCCTCCACCCAGCCCTGCGGCCACGGGTATTCGTTTAGTAAGCTTGATCTTCGCCGGGAGAGCTTCACCCGTCTTCTTTTCAAGCCATCGTACCGCACGCATTATCAGGTTCTCTTCGGTCTCAAGATCGGGCCGGCCTGGAACGGCCAAACAAGTGTCGCCGGAGCCCTCTTCGATTATGAGTTCATCGTACAGGTCAATGGCTTGAAAAAGGGTCTCAATGTCGTGATACCCATCCGGCCGGGCCGCCAGAACTCGTAGGAAAAGGTTTATCTTTGCCGGCGTAGTGACACGAACACTCCGCATTATTTCGTCTCTCCAGGCTTCTGAAGTGGCTTAAAATCTACGTTAGAGGATTTCATCCCTTTTCCGCATTGAATGAACCGACACACGTATCATATCATAGAGGAATGGAAACCAATCGTCTCTCAGATTCGGCTGTTGATGAGATTTCCATTCCCATAGGGAGTCTGGACATACGGATGTTGGCCCCCAGGCGCCTGGAGGAATCAGATTCACGGATTTCATTCTGGTGGGGAATCACCTCCGCGGCCATCGCCCTTGCTCGTCACGTAGAAGGTTCCGGATCGCTACTCGGCCGTCGAATTGTAGAGTTGGGTTGCGGACTGGGCCTTGCCGGCATAACCGCAGGTTTATGTGGCGCTGAGGTCCTGTTCACGGACTACGTGCCTGAGGCACTGGAATTCGCTCGCAAGAACGCTCAATTGAACGGATTGACCGATCAAACCATCGAGTCGGCTCTTCTCGACTGGGAGGAGCCCGGAGAAATTGAGCCCTTCAGCATCGTGCTCGGTTCAGAAATCCTCTATGATTATTTTTTCCACGGATCCCTTATTAGGCTCCTACAGACGATTCTGGAACCGAGCGGCACGATTATCCTGGCAGACCGAAAAAGGCTCGTGGTGACTCGTTTCCTCGGGCGTTTGACAGACGCGGGCTTTCGATGCGTTGAAACACGGTCACAGGTTGCCTTTGCCGGATTCCCCGAACAAGAGATCAGCATCTTTACTCTGGACAAATTGTGAAGAGGGTCTGAAAATATCGGTGACCCAGCCACCACGTGAGACCGGTAAGAGGGATACTCATGGAGCTTGCCGAAAGTCTTAACTTGTTGTACGTCCGGAACACTTAGCGACCGCGGGATCAGATTGGTGGGACAGGCATCTTGCCTGTCATTCGGAGACAGGCAAGATGCCTGTCCCACCAATCTTGCCTGGCGCCATCGAGTCACCCGCAGTTTTGGATATTACTTTCAAAAATCTCTATAGCAACCTGGCCTGACTTTCTCCTTTTTGACTTCCTGTGGTGGGTGCCTATTCTAAGGTTACGAACCTTGCAGGAAAGGAGGGAGTTGGATGGATGTAGAGCGGTACACGCCAACCAGGTTGGAATGGTTGGTTTTGAATATTGAGACGAAGATCCCGATGCTGCTCTCTCAATTGAGAAGACTCAAGGACCTTAAGACCGTTGATGATATAAGGGTTTTCTTCAGAGTCAAAGAGCCGGATACTGTTGTCGTGGTTACCAGATATGTTAAGGACGTTCCGAAGGATGTGGTTCAGCTCCTGGACGAGGAAATCAAGAGAGAGACACTGGAAATAGCAAAGTATTACGGCTGGGACTCCTGGGTGAAGATCGAAGGGGATGCGCCGTAACCACATCTCCGTTGCGGAGCGGTATCAGGGGGTCTTTTCGGTTTCATCGGCCTGCCGTAGGAAATGAGAAAGCTGGCCGGACCAGCGGCGGATGACCTTTTCCATAATAATGGAGATGGATAGGCCGTCTTTTCCCTGGCGTTGTAATCTTCCTTCCACAGTCAGGACTTCGCTGGTCAAGATATCGCGGGCAAAGCCGGCCTGAGCTTTGGGGAACGCCACGACGTCCATCAGACCTGTTTCATCCTCCATTGTGATAAACATGACGCGTTTTCCTGACTTGGTGGGCGGAGTGTGTACAATGACCAGGATGCCGGTGACACGCACACGACGGCCTGAAGGTATGCGGCGCAGGTTCATCGCCGTTACAATTCCTTGACCTGCAAGCTTGGGCCGCAAAACCTCCAGCGGATGTCCATGACAAAAGACGCTCATAGAACCGGCTTCGTTATAGGCCCTGACCACGGAATCATGGGGGTTGGCATCAGACATTGGAAACCTCTTGTCTCAAGCCCCATTCATACTCTTCCAATCCATCCAAAGCTCCGGCCGTTGAAAGGACTCCCACGATTCGGGCTGGAAGAGAAAGGCGGTCCAAAAAGTCTTCACGGCTTCGGAACAGCCCTTTCCTCTGCCGATCAGCCACAATCCTCCGGGCCATTGCCGGGCCTACACCGTTTACTACAACCAAAAGCGCACGAATACCCGAACCGTCCTGTTCATACTCGAGACCGCTTGCGTTGAGGTGAGGAGAATAGACCGGTATGCCTCTTCTCCGGGCTTCATCAAGAATTACCGAGGGGGGATACGAACCCACATGCCCGGCATTCAACAGGCCCAGGTAGAAGGCTTGGGGGTAATGGGCTTTTAGAAAGGCGCTCTGGTAAGTAATGTGAGCAAAAGAAGCCGCATGGGCCTTGCAAAAACCGAATGAGGCGAAAGCAGCGACTTCGCTAAAGACCCCCTCAGCCAGAGCCCTACTGTGTCCTTTGGCCATAGCCCCCCGGATGAACTCGCGCTTGAGAAGATCCATCTTCCCGGACTTGCGATCTTTTGTCATGGCACGGCGAAAAGCGTCCGCGTCGGCATAGGACCAACCGGCAAAAGAATGGACAATGCGCAGCACCTGCTCTTGATAAAGGATTACACCGTAAGTCTCGG
The DNA here is from genome assembly GCA_052146735.1 of Desulfomonilaceae bacterium. GTDB lineage: Bacteria > Desulfobacterota > Desulfomonilia > Desulfomonilales > Desulfomonilaceae > CAWBBA01. Next base: position 8,381 of record JBKQMK010000644.1, read on the forward strand.
CCAGAATAGGCACGAGGTCCGCGTGGGGAATCCGTACGGCTTCTTCTCCATTTCGTCTACGCACGAATGTACCCACCATGTTTCCTTCAACCGGGCCCGGCCTGAATAGGGAAATCTCGGCTATCAAGTCTCCGAAACGGCGAGGCTGAAGATGTCCCAGTAGGTTGCGCTGGCCGGGTGATTCGAGTTGAAATACACCCACACTTTCTGTGCTGCGAAGAAGCGCATACGTCTTGCGGTCATTGAGAGACACCCGGTCGAGAGCAAGTGGGATACCTGTTTCTCGTATAATTTCCAGTGCCTTACGAATAGCGGTATGCATTCGAAGCCCAAGCAGATCCAGTTTGAGGAGGCCAAGTGCCTCCACATCGTCCTTGTCCAGATGCCCCACCCGCATGCCCTTGGGCGAAGAACCCACAGGAGTCCATGCCTTGATATCTTCAGGCGCTATAATGACCCCGCCCAGATGGACCGAACTCTGAAACGGTAGCCCCGTAAGCCTTGCAGCCAGATGGATGAGGCGGCTTTCTTTCTGAATCGGCGCATTACGCAGTTCGGGAAGGGTCTCCAATGCCTCGTCCAGGTCCCGCCCCCTTAGCGACCAAGGGAGGCAGGTGGCAAGCCGGTCGATCTCATCCAGAGAGTAACCCAGAGACCTTGCCACAAGACGTACTGCGCTACGCACCTTGAAGGTGTGAATGGTGGCGACCATAGCCGTCTGGCGGGGAAAGAGGTCCATCAGATAGCGAATGACTTCGTCCCGGCGATCCGAATCGAAATCCACGTCGATGTCCGGCATATCGCCTCGCCCCTCGTTGATGAAACCCTCAAAGAGGAGATTGTGCGCGAGGGGGTCCACTCCCCCGAGCAGCAGGTAGACCACAAGGCTGCCCGCGGCCGATCCCCGGACACTGTGACGTATCTCCTTACTTCGAGCAAACTCCACCAGATCTCGGACTAGAAGGAAAAAGTCGGCAAGTCCCGAGTTGCTGATGGCAATCAATTCGTGGTCCAGTCGGCGAACGTAAGGTAGAGGGAGCGGCTGGTAACGTTGCGCAGCCTCCTTCAAGCAAAGAGTTGTGAGCTTTGCGGATGCTTCGTCGGGTTGCTGCAATAAAGGCGGATGGAGCCGGCCCACAGGCAGGGAAAACGAACGGCAGAGTGAGGCGATATGCTTAGTGTTGTCAAGAGCTTGAGGATAAGGGATTCGGTCCTTCATCTCCTTGCCGGAAGTCAGGTAAAAACGATCATTAGGCAGAGGAGAAATATCCTTATGGTGATGGTGTTGTTGTATCCCTGTGAGGGTCTGGTGAAGGACATAATCTTCCGGCTTGAGAAAAGCGACCGCATTGGTAGCCACCGTTGGAAGGCCAAGGCTTTCGGCCAACGCCACGGCCTGTTCTGTAATTAGGTCCCCCACTCCCTTCTCTCTCCCGCCAGGGGAGAGGGCAAATCCGGTCCCCTTCTCTTGAGGGAAGGAGTTAGGAGAGAAAGTACGAAACTGTCCCAAAAAACGAGGGAAGGTCCAAATCGGGTCACGGTTGAGACCGGCATGTATTTTATTATTACCCTCACCCTGACCCTTGTATGTTGGGGGTGGGTACTGCTTCTTTTCGAGGGGGAGTATCCATGAGGGGGATATAGTACTTGTTTTTGCCAGAGCGAGTACCATGAAGTAAAGGAAGTCTGGCAAGGCGTGACAGATCGTCCAGCCCTTGGGATAGCTAAGCCCGTGGGAGAGCGTGGATCGTCACGCCCATCTCTAACAAACCCGAACAGTTGCCAGGGCCTGAAGAGCCCGCATCCTGCAAGGTCGGGTAAAGGATAGAGTGGCATGAAATCACCTGAGATTTTCATAGGGATTGACATTTCCAAGTCTGAACTGGAGGTAGGAGTACTTCCCGAATCGCAGACCTGGACAACCTCCAATGACCAAGATGGACTCAGTTCTCTGGTCAAGCAGTTGGGCGACCTGTCGCCGGTGCTTATCGTGATGGAGGCCACCGGTGGGCTGGAGCGTCCCTTGATGGCGGTGCTCGAAGCGGCAGGATTCCCGTTTTCACTGGTGAATCCCAGGCAAGTTCGGGATTTTGCCAGGGCCATGGGGATTCTGGCCAAGACCGATGCCATTGATGCGCTGGTTTTGGCAAGATTTGCCCAGGCGGTGCGTCCTGAGGTACGGCCTGGGAAGGATGCCCAGACGCAAGAGCTGGAAGCTTTGTTGATGCGACGCCGCCAGCTCGTCGAGATGTTGACTGCGGAGAAGAACCGTCTCAGGACTGCTTCTAAGCGGGTCCGTCCAAACGTCCAAGCCAGCATTACCTGGCTCAAAAAGTCTATCAAGGAGATCGAAAAAGATCTCACCTCGTTCATTAAGAGAATGCCGATCTGGCGCGAAAAGAACGAGATCATCCAAAGTGCGCCTGGAGCAGGTCCGGTCTTGTCCTGCACACTGTTAGGATCACTTCCGGAACTGGGGACGCTGAATCGGCGGAAGATCAGTGCCTTGGTGGGGGTTGCCCCATTCAATAGAGACAGCGGGAAATTCAGGGGGAAGCGATCGATTTGGGGAGGCAGGAGCGTGGTTCGCTCAGTTTTGTACATGGCCACCTTGGCAGCGGTCCGCAGCAACGACTTGTTCAGAAAATTCCACCAGCATCTCATGGACGCAGGGAAGCCGTTCAAGGTTGCAATGACGGCATGTATGAGAAAGCTACTCACGATTCTCAACTCCATGGTGCGCGACGGTACTCTCTGGAACCCTAAACGCACCCAAACTGCGTGACCTGAAAGACTGCAGGTCCCAAGAGAACTTGACAGGCAACACAGGTGCTCTCCCCTTGAATTCCGTTCGGGAACCCTGGCTTCCCAATTGCCTTCTCAGAGAGTTATACTGTCTAGCTGACAGACTACTCACAGCAAGGAGGCGACATGGTTAAGGCCAAAGACGAAGAGCATATCATGCAAATCCTGATTCAGCTCGCTGAAGAAGAGAACAGGCTCACGGAGAGCATGATAGGCATGATCGGCAAGACGAATGAAATGGCCGCAAATCGGACTGCCAGTGCCGAATTACGAACCACTCTGTCCGAAGAACGTACCAAATTGGTGCGAGACCAGACAAAATTTAGCATGAGGAGCACCGAACTTGCCGAGCACCGCACAAACCTGGCCGGCAAAAGAACTGAAATGGGCCAAAAGCGTACGGATCTTGCCGAATTCAGAACTAGCCTGTCCAAAGACCGCACCTCCTTGGCGGACAAACGTACTGAACTTGCGGAGCGTCGAACCACTTTTGCCACCAACAGAACCCAACTGGCCGAGAAGCGTACCAATCTCGCCGAATTCAGAACTAGCCTGTCTCAAGACCGCACCTCCTTGGCGGACAAACGTACCGACTTGGCAGTGCAGCGAACAGGCCTTTCAGAAAAACGAACCGACTTAGCCCAGGAGCGGAACGACCTCGCCAGCAACCGTACCATATTGTCCACTTACCGTTCCATCCTTGCCAAGGGACGGACAGAACTCGCGTTCATTCGAACCGGTCTGGCGCTAATAGCTCTCGGCCTTGGCCTCATTCGTTATTTCGGTCTGGGATTTTGGACTCTGCTTGACGGGAGCCTCGTAGCGATGGGAGTCGGTGCTTCCTTGATCGGAGTAAAAGGGTATATGACCACAAGAAAATATGAGCGTATGTTCTCCCAAAAGATTTCGGTAATTATCACTAACGTACAATCTCTTGTGTAAAACACCACGTGCAGAGCACGTGGTGTTTTACATTTGCGCTGCCTACTGGGCCAGTTCCTCCTTCACCGTAAGAGCCACCTTGTACAGGACGGTGAGTATCAAGAAGCCCAGTGCCCATACGCCAAGAGTTATCGACATCTCAGGCAGTGTGGGCGTGTATTGAGTCAAGGTCTCCAATGGAGACGGGATGAATCCCGTAAGGACCAGGGTGATACCCTTCTCTATCCAGAGAGACGAAAAGACGCAAACACAGGCTATAGGCAGGACCGCTTCACTGTTTCGCGTCTTCGGGTTTACGAGCAGGGCTATCGCGAGCAGCCCGAGCACCACTGCAATCCACATCCACGGCATGAGATTCGAGTGCCCGTGCAGGCCGGTGAACAGATACCCGAAATGGTTCATTTCCTCAGGTATCTGGCTATAGTACACAGTGAAGATTTCGCACAGGATAAAAAAAGCGCTGATGATCATAGCGTAGGTGACGATCTTGGCAAGCGTTTGAATGGCTTCCCATCCTGCATCAAACTTGGTGTACTTTCTCAAAAATAGACAGATGAGAATAAGGAGCGCGGGGCCTGCTGCAAACGCCGAACCAAGAAATCGAGGCGCCATGATTGCCGTGAGCCAGAAACTTCTCCCAGGCAGACCCGCATACAGAAAAGCCGTCACCGTGTGAATGCTTATGGCCCAGGGGATGGATAAGTATATCAGAGGCTTTACCCACTTAGGAGGAGGCGCCGATCTCCTCTCCGCTCCCAACACGGCCCAGCCGATCACTATATTAAGGAAAAGATACCCGTTCAGGACGACCATGTCCCAGAACAGGACCGAGTTGGGCGTCGGGTACAGGAGCACGTTAAAGGCTCTCGCCGGCTGCCCGAGGTCACAGATGATGAACGAGAGGCACATGGTCACTGAAGCGACGGCCAAGAACTCCCCGAGAATGGTGATCTTTCCGAACACCTTGTAATTATGGAGATAATAAGGCAAGACCAACATGACTGCAGAGGCCGCCACACCGACGAGGAACGTAAATTGGCCGATATAAAGGCCCCATGAAACGTCCCGGCTCATGCCCGTTATTCCCAATCCGAAGTTCAACTGCCGAAGATAGTTTAGAAAACCTATCCCGAAGACGATCAGCAGAAAAACTACCCACACTTTGTAGCTTCGATTTCCGGTTAACGCCTTTTCAAGCATGGCTACCTCACAGTATGTAATAGACCGAAGGGTGCGTTCCGAGTTGCGGTTTGCGCCGAATGGACGGATTCTTGCGAAGAAGTTCGCTGACCTCGGATTTAGGATCTCCCAGATCTCCGAACACTAATGCCTTGTATTCCTTGCAAGCGTCCACACAGGCCGGCATAAGCCCCTTGGAGAGCCGTTCATCGCAGAAGGTGCATTTTTCCACAACACCGCGGGTGCGGGTCGGGTACTCGCGATTGAGCTCTGTCTTGATAAACGGACGAGGGTCTCTCCAGTTCAGACTGCGGGCGCCATAAGGACATGCGGCCATACAGTACCTGCATCCGATACACCTGTGGTAATCCATCATGACAATACCGTCCGGGCGTCTAAACGTGGCCTTGGTTGGGCACACACGCACGCAAGGAGGGTTGTCGCAATGGTTGCACAGGACGATGAAAGGAAGCCCCTTCATGTTTTCCTTAACATATTCTCTCATGAATTCGTTTTCATTGTCCGGAAAAGCATGGTCAAACGGGGTTTGCCAGATCCATTTGACTTCGTGCTTGGGATTCTCCATTTGAGGGACATTGTGAGCAATATGGCAGGCATCCACGCAGAGTTTGCACCCCTCTTTTGCCTTGAGGCATTTCTTTTGATCAACCACCATGCCCCACCTTTTCCCGTTAAGAGCTTCCGGACCGCGTAAGAATTCCGGCTCCCCATTCTGAGCGACTGCGTCTATCGTCGGCTTGACTCCCAGTCCCAGCACGGAGAGGCCAGCGATTTGTAGGAATCGTCTTCTTGTGCTATCCATCACTTCTCACTCCTTGCGGCCTCTTTGGGTTCTAAAGGGGCTATATGGCAATCCCAACACTTGGGATCTGCATTCACATAGTTGTGGCATCGATCGCAAAACTCGGTCTTCTTGGCGTGGCACTTCATGCAAGTGTTCTGAAGACTTATGTTCTCAAATTTCTTGCCGGTCGAGCTGACGTACGTTCGGTGGCCTTCCCGCACTACCTGATCTCTCCAGGCGTTCAACAACTGCATGTGGGAGGACTTCATGTAAGGGGTCGGCTCGACACACGCTTTTTCGGTCGTACCAACCTCCAGCTTTGGTGGGACCGAGGCTTTCCCCATGTTGTACCAGTAGGGGGAGGTGACCAGCACGACAAAGATGATTATTCCTATGGCGATTTTTCCGTTCATCACTCATCATCCTCCTCTTTCAGAGGTTCGCCGCGCAGATCGACGGTTCTCTCTATCTGGCCGTCCATGATCAGTGCATTGGCAAGCAGCTCGTGTATGCCGCCGACCGACACGTCGGGAGCCCAGTAGTGCGTTAACGCCGTGAGCGTTGCCCTGTCAATGGCGCACATACAGAGGAGCCGGTTCACATCATGCTTGTCACGAACGTGTCTAAGAGCGCTTGCCCTGGGAAATGCGCCTCTCATTCTCATTTCAATGTTTTCGTCGTTGCCGAGTCCCGCACCGCCGCCACAGCAGAAGGTCTGCTCCCTGATAGTGTTCTCCGGCATCTCGAAGAAGTTGTTGCAGACGTTCTTAATGACGTATCTCGGCTCCTCGAGGAGGCCGGCGGCCCGTGCGGGGTTGCACGAGTCGTGGAACGTGACTCTTATTTTATCGTTCACGCTCGGATCAAGTTTCAGTTTTCCGTTCTTGATAAGATCCGCTGTGAACTCGGTGATATGAACCATCTTGGAGGACTTGGAGTTCTCGAACTTTGTGCCCGTTATGGGTGAAACAGGCTCCTCAAGAAAGTCGGCAGGGCCGTTCATGGTATCCATATATTGATGAATGACCCGCCACATGTGGCCGCATTCACCTCCCAGTATCCATTTCACCCCCAAGCGTTTAGCCTCCGCGTATATCTTCGCGTTGAGACGCTTGATCATCTCGTGCGAGGTAAACAGCCCGAAGTTGCCACCTTCGGAAGCATATGTGCTCCAGGTATAGTCGAGTCCCAGCTCGTGGAAGAGCATTAGATAGCCCATGCACGTATATGTGCCCGGATCTGCGAAGTAATCACCGGATGGGGTCACGAACAGGATCTCTGCGCCCTTCTTGTTTATAGGAAGGTTAACCTTTATTCCCGTTATGTCCTCTATGTCGTCCACCATGAATTCCCACATATCTTTAACGCCGTGAGGAGGGATTCCAAGGTGGTTTCCGGTCCTGAAACAGTTGGCCACAGGCTCCTTCACCCAGTTGATGTTGCAGCCGACCAAGTTTAGGAGTTCCCTTCCTATCATCGTGATCTCGGCCTGGTCGATGCCGTAAGGGCAAAAGATGGAGCACCGGCGGCATTCCGTGCACTGGTAGAAGTAGTAGAACCACTCTTTGAGCACGTCTACGGTCAGTTCCCTTGCGCCCACCAACCTACCGAGAATCTTTCCGGCTGTGGTGAAGTCATTCCTGTACACGGAGCGGATAAGCTCTGCTCTGAGGACCGGCATGTTCTTGGGATCGGCAGACCCGAGAAAGAAGTGGCACTTGTCTGCGCAGGCCCCGCATCTCACACAGATATCCATGAAGAGGCGGAAGGAGCGATACTTTTCAAGACGCTCTTTGAATCCTGTTAGGATGATCTCCTTCCAGTTGTCCGGCAGTTTCCAGTCCTCGTCGGTTGGGGACCATTCTCTCGGGTTGGGAAGGTCGAGATACTTAAGATTTTTCCCCGCAGCAGGATAGCTGAAAGTGCCGGGTCTGAAATCGGCAGGGGTATCCATCCACGCCGTCTCAGGGGGGCGGTCCAAATCTATCTTCATCAAGTCTTCCGGTTTGGGAAGGTCGTGCAGCTCCATGTTTACTCCTTATCAACCGGGATCCCGGCCTCTTTCATCTTTTCCCTGAATTCGTCCTCGTACTCCTCGTACGTATGTGTCTTAACCGGATAATTCCACGGGTTGATGTACCTCTCGCTCCGGTTGTTACTTGCCATATTCCTCGTGGGGCTCAGAAACACGCCCCCTGCGTGCATGATCTTGCTGAAGGGTATGTAAGCCAGCAGGACGCTCACAAGGAAAACGTGAACGTAAAAGATCACACCGATTCCCGCTGGGACCGTCGGGTGAAGAGTTACCAGTCCCATTGTCAGTTGCTTCACGCTCAGAAGATCGACTTTCCAGACGTTCCGCATCAAAAGGCCGGAGATCGCGATCCCGAGGATGAGAAACAGAGGGAAATAATCCGCGGTAAGCGAAATGTACCGCAGCTCCGGAAGTGCCACTCTTCTCAAGAAGAGGTAGGACACCGCGGCCAAGAAGGCAACATCGCTCAGGAAGACCGTAGGTAGAAGTATCTGGAAAAACCCGTCAACGGAAGAGAGCAGTTCGACAAAATGCGGCACAGGCTCGATAAAGAACCGGAAGTGCCTCAATACAACGATGAGGAATGAATAATGAAATAAGATCCCGCCAAGCCAGAGCCACTTGGCAGACGCATACGTTAGACGTGGCCCATCTCTGAGTTCCGCCCTGGTGTTCCTGAAGAGCGAACGGAAAAGGAGCACTTCGAGCAACATCCGTCCGATCACGCCCCAGGTATTGTACGGGCATTCAAGGTTGTCAGCTTTGATCCACGGAAGCGATTTGCCCTGTCCGCAGGTTGAGGGAATCCGAAAAGGAACCGGAACCTTCGCCCACTGCACTATTCGCCAAACAATGCCGAGGAGAAACACGGCGCCTGCGGCATAGGGGATGACAACCCCGAACAGAGTAGCCAGGCCCACCGTCCCCACTCCCAGCAGGGAAAGCAAAACCAGGACTATCACTGCGAACAGTGCTAAGAATAGTGAAGACCAAGAGTTCATCTGCCATCACCTCGATTTATGTTACGCTATTCTTACTGCCGTCTTCGGGAGCCATCCACTCGTGCGGCATCCCGTATTTCTGACAGGCCCTTTCCAGTATTCTGGACGTCCTGTTTCTGATTTCAGTAGCCTTGATTTCAAAAAGCTTCTCGCGGCATTGCATGTAGATGTTAAACGAGAGAAGAGCCAGACTGTCTATTCTAGACTCGAACGCCACTAACTGTTCCAAGAGCCGATTTTCTCGAACTTCCTTGTCAAGGGCTTCTCTTGCGGCCTTTTTCAGGAGGAATACAAAGCCTACGGCATTGGCGGGAGAAAAATCCTGAACCGCTCTTATGCGGATAATGGTGTCCAGAAATGTAACGAACTCATGCGGTTCGGCGCCCCCGGACTTGACGAGGAGGTCATAAACCCCTTCCAGTCCTTCTGAGATCGACGCGCCCACCGGGTTGGCAAAGCGGTTGCCCTTACTGTTTAGGAATTTCCTCGAGTCTGCGGGGTAGGTAGCGACGGTAAGTTCAAACCATCTTTCCAGAATGGCAGTCTTGTTGTCAGCTAGAAACTCTTCCAACGTTTCCTGTTTCATTTTTCCTTGATTTGCCGGAGCGCTTGTGTCGAAAAACTTTCACCGTCACGGTCATCTTTGTAAGGCAATAAGCATCGGTTTCCTGCGAATTCCGCAGCCGCTAATTCCTGTCAACGACCGTGGTCACGCGCAAAAAAACCGTGTTCGCCGGCTCCGTCCCTGATTTTGAATCACAGGCACTCCCCTGGGCAACCCTCAACCCGTGGGGACCAGCGACTTACAATTTTTTTCCTTGATTGGACGCCGACAGTTGGGAATCAACAATCATGACGGCGAGTTCCAGCGCCGGAGTATACTGGCTGATACGCTCAGTGTCAAGACTTTTGGGAAAGTTTTTTTGAGGCGTGCGGGCCGAATTGCGGCACAGGCTGCCACTGACGGATCCGCGGTTCTTGGGCTAATCGACCGGATCTTCAAACACGGCCATCAACAACCCCTCGGGAAAGATTCTCAGGGCCTCGCCCACTCCGACAGAATCGCCTCCGGAAACCATCTCATTCGTGAATACGTTCCGAAATATCGAGGGGGATCGGCCGGGGAGGATCACCCGCGTATCTTGCCAAACCTGCGTGCCAAGAGGGAAGCTCCCCTCTTCCACCATAGAGCATAGGAATCTTGGAGCTATCGTCACTGCCCAGGTTTCATTGTGCCTTCGCGCAAACGCAATCACGTTGTGCTCGAATTTCCCCGCGGTTCTCAATGGGACGTAGCCCCCCTTCCGGAAAACCAGCGAGGCGCTCTTCCGCGCCCGAAGCGCACTCTGCACCAAGAAAAGCTTGATCCTCCCATCCTGAACGTCAGCGAGCAGCTCTTCGATCAATTTCAGCAGGTCTGTTTCGGCCCTTCTTCGGATGTTCTCCAATAACGCGATCCTATGCTCGAAGTTTATTGGCCTGCGATTATCAGGGTCCACGAGGTTCAGGTCCCATAGTTCCGTGCCCTGGTAGAAATCCGGGATGCCGGGAGAAGTGATCTTGATGAGTGCCTGAGAAAGCGAGTTCAGCACTCCATAGTGAGCGATCTCCCTTTGGAACGGGAGGAATTCTCTCAAAAAGGCATTTTCTTCCGAAGGGTCAAGAATCTTTTCCAGAAAAGCCAGGTACGCGGATTCGTAGGCTACATCCGGTTTTATCCATTCGGTGTGCACCTTGGCTTCTCTCACGGCTTTGATGATGTATTCTTTAATTCTTTCCACAAATTCGGGTAACTCCGCGTCCCGAAATGGAAAGGCCCCCAGCAGCGTCTGGTAAAGAAAGTATTCGTCATTCTTGTCAGGGACGTACATGTCACGGACTCGAATCTTCCTTCCCTTGTTGATCCTGCTCCAGTTCCGAACGTTCCTTTCCCACTCCCTGGGTATCTCCGAAAGCACGTTTATTCTCGCCCTGACGTCTTCACCTCGCTTGGTATCGTGGGTGGATGTAGCGTTGAAAGAGTACGGCCACTGCGTTTGTCTTTTCCTGTTAAAACTGTGAAATTCTTTCACCAAGCATCCAAACCTGTCCGGTCTTCCACCGACTTCATTGAGTGAAATCAACTTGTTATATACATAGAGCGCGGTGTCTTCGAGCCCTTTGGCCATTAGCGGCCCTGTGTATTGCTGAAACCTCATAGCGAATTTCAGCCACTCGCTCTTTTCCTGTTCGTCCATATACTCGGGGAAGTTCAACAAGAGGAAACGTCTAATGAATTTGAATTCATGTATCAGGGCAGGATTGGCCGCGGTGGCCCGGTCCACAGCTTGTTCAATATAAGACCGGTCGCTTTCGGAAACGACCCGATCGTTTATGTAGGTCCGGTACACGGGGAACGCTGCCAGCACCTCGAGGATTGCCCTTCTCAGCCCAAACATAGTAATGTCGCTGCCGTGTCGATCTCGGCTCGAGATAGTCTTCACCAATTGGGCCAGGTTGTTAACATCTCCTGCCATGTGCTCCACGATAATCAGTCTTTTCTTCTCTCGCAGCAAGTCGGCAAAACGTCTAGTGGAGCCAGTGAGCGTAAACCATATCCTGTCAAGAGTCCTCTGGTTCTTCCTTTCACAGAATAATCCGTTGACATAATTCATGAAATCGTAGCCTGTAGTCCCCTGAACAGGCCAGTCATTGCACAGATCTTCCTCAGGACCGAGGATCTTCTCGACCACCATGAAAGTTTCGGGCGCCTTTGCTCTGAGCCTTTTCAGGTATCTTCCCGGATCATACAGACCGTCCACGTGGTCGATTCTCAACCCACTCACGGTTCCTTCTTGAATCAGTTGGAGGACGTACTTATGCGTATGGTCAAATACTGCCTCGTCTTGGACTCGTAGTGATATGAGTTCGTTTATATTGAAAAATCTTCGGTAGTTTATCTCTTTGGTTGCCACCTTCCAGTATGAGAGCTTGAAGAGCTGGCCGGAGAGCAGATCATCAAGTAAGTTGAAACTCTCAGGCTTGCCCGGGCTTCCGTTGATTGCCTGTATATTTTCATCGACCATTTCTTTGATGTCGTTATTCCGGGAGTAAGCTTCCCACAGCATTCGTTTGATGAATCTGATCTCAACGTAACGATCGCCAACAGCTTCCTGGGAGGCAAAAGTTTTCAGGATGTAAAGTACTCCCAAGAGCTTTATGAAGTCAGGATGGTCTTCGCCCAGTCTATTCCTGAGAGAAGCCAACCCACGGGAGAACACGTTGGGATATGACTGTACCCTCACCGGGAAAGCGACGTCGTAGTAACGAACAGTGAGCCCTTGAGGGCCGTAGTCTAGAATTATCTCTGCATCTTCCAGAGACTCCCCGTAGAAGCGACCGAGAAAGGGGGCTAGAATTTGACCTTTGAGGTTCTCGTAGTGGTGCTCCCAATCAATGTCAAAAAAAGGGAAGTACTTGGAGCCTTGACCGTTCTCAAGCAAATCCATCAGCAGCTTATTCTCAAAAGTGTACGCCATGTGATTCGGCACCACATCCTGGATCCACCCCAGGTCGTTTCTCTTGACCTCTTCCGCTAGGACCGCAAAATCCTCCTCTGCCCCAAGTTCAGGATTAAGCTGAGTGGGATCAACAACATCGTAACCGTGAAGGCTCCCGCTCCTGGCTTTGAAGACAGGCGAGGCATAGATGTCCGATATGCCGAGTTCGGCCAGATAGGGGACGATCTTTCTTAACGCTTGGAAGCCGAAAAAAGGAGTGAATTGAATTCGATAGGTCGCTGTTGGGGTAATCATGAAGAGGCTTCCCGGTCTATCATCATACTGCGGCTGTGCAGCTGACGCGATCTAGGGTACCCGTAGCCGAAAATTCCCGGCCAGGATCGTGCAGTTGCGTATCCATTCTTGAGCGCTTTTGTCTCCCAGGCCGGCCTTTTCCTTGAAGTCGGACCAGTATGTGTGAAGGAGCTTGTAGCAAGTGTTTTGGGTCTTCCAGAGATTGACCTCGAACGGCAATGTCTGGACCAGTTTTGCAGCGCTATTCAACCTCTCCATGCGAGAGAGGTCGTCAGGTTGTTCGAGACGTTGTTCGGCCAGATGCTCAATGTTGACTGCCAGTAGCAATCCTAGGGCAGTCGCATCCAGAGTTGCGCCGGCCAAACTAGCTTCTTCCAAAAGAGGTCGAACGACTTCGGGCTCAAGCCCCTCGCCTTGAAGCGATCCACGAAGCTTGGCATTCAAGCATAACTCCGCTGCCAAAGCCAGGCCCTTGGGCAGTGGCGCGCCGGCCCCTTTCAAAAAGCGAATCAAGGGAGCATGGTGCTCGTATAGCGAGCCATATGCAGCTTCAGCCTCTCTCAGAGTCGGCTCCATGATCATGTTCAGGACTTTTCGTCGCTCATCGGCAAACAACGAAGTCAGAGAGTACGTAGACGTCCCGAAGTGCTTACCCAGCAAAAGTATGGTCTTCGGAAAGTCAGCTCTGGAGAAAGCCTTTGAAATCTCTTTGACAAGTGCTTCATATTTTTGCGCTCCCTGATATTCACCCGTGCCGCAGGCGATATTGTGATCACCAAGGTGTAAAACGCCAAAGCACAAGCTTGTGGATATGCGCGTAACTTTTGAAGTGACCTTTGCACGTCCGATTACAAGCTTTGTGCTTCCTACCTGAAAATTCCGGTAATCCTCCATGAAGGCAGAATACGAATAGATCGAGCTGCGTTCACCGATGTCCTGGAACAGCGAGCTTATAGCATAGTGGGCACCCACATTTTTCAGGTCGAGCATGGCCGGCCTGACGGATTTCTCATAAATTGTGCGGCCGTCACTGTGTTCAGGTATGTTACTCTTGGCAAGTTCAAGATGTTCGAGAAAATCAGGTTCGAAGGAGCCGCTAAATAGCTGGTCGGCCAACTGAAGAACTCTGCCGGCATACTGTATGACCTGAACTGTCTCAATCCCGGAAAGCTCGTCAAAAAACCAACCACAACTTGTGTACATGAGCATTGCGTGGCGCTGGAGCTCCATGAGCTTCAGGACGGTGATCTCGTCATCAGAGTTGAATGGCCTGGTCGCGTGACGGGTCAGAAACGCACTGACCCGGTCGGGTGATCGATCC
>JBKQMK010000645.1:0-2687 GCA_052146735.1 Desulfomonilaceae bacterium
GCGCCAGACCCCATCATGGAGCCCACCGTTCGCAGGGAATCGAAATCTATGGGCAAGTCGAGAAGTATCTCAGGGATACATCCCCCTGAAGGCCCCCCTATCTGAACCCCTTTGCACTTCCGCTCCCTGGGAATACCTCTCCCTATGTCGAATACAACTTGCCTCATGGTCACGCCCATGGGAACTTCCACCAAGCCGCTATTGTTAACTTTTCCTGTGAGCGCGAGGATTTTTGTTCCTCTGGACCCTTCAGTGCCAATCAGAGAATAGACGTCAGGCCCCATGACGATGATGTGCGGATCGTTGGCAAAGGTTTCCACATTATTTACCAGGGTTGGGCAACTGAAAAGACCATCGAGGGCCGGGTACGGCGGCCGGGGCCGGGGCATGCCTCTTCGGCCTTCGATCGCTGCGATCTGAGCTGTTTCTTCACCGCACACGAACGCGCCCGCCCCCTGAAAGAGCCGAATGTGCAGGTCGAAGCCGGTTCCCAAAATATTCTCTCCGAGAAGCCCCATCTCTCCAGCCTGGTCGAGAGCCGTAGTAATCCGTTGTATCGCCAAAGGGTAATCTGCTCGCAGATAGATGTAGCCTTCCCTCGCTCCCACGGCATACGCGGCGATTATCATGCCTTCAATAACAGAGTGGGGATTTCCCTGGAGCACCGCTCGATCCATGAATGCACCGGGGTCTCCTTCGGCTGCGTTGCATATGACGAACTTGCGCGGGCCTTCGGCAAGCAAGGTCAGCCGCCATTTCGTTCCGGCGGGGAAGCCGCCACCGCCGCGCCCCCGCAATCCTGAGCGCTCGATGGCGTCCACTACGCGTGCCGGTTCCCAGGACGCGAGAACTTCTTCCAGCGCGGCATAGCCGCCGTGAACAATGGCTTCTTCGATGGAACAGGGGTCAATGAGGCCGTTGAGAGATAGAAGGAGTCGTTTCTGCTGTGCTAAGAACGGGATTTCAGGCTCGTACACGAACCTCTTTTCGCTCTCCGGATCTGCGTACAGAAGCCTTCCAAGGATGTTATACCGGTCGATAGTTTCGGAGACCACTTCCGGGACATCTTCCGCGGAGACCCTTTGGTAGAAAATGCCGTGTGGTCTGATGGCCACCAGGGGGCCACGTTCACACAGCCCCATACAGCCTACACGTTTGACTCGGACCTTGCGGTTTGTCCCCTCGCCACCCAGTTCCGCTTCGAATCGGGAAGCGACCTCGTCTGCTCCCCATGCTTGACAGCCCATGTCAGAACAGACGGCTATCTCCGTCACGGAGGGATCACGCCTCCGCTGAAGCGCCAGACGATACCTCGTCAAATCGGCAACGGAATTCAGACGATCCATGACGTCACCATGTCATGGGAGGTTCTTGAGCACAGCCTCTATCCTCCCTGCATTGAGCTTTCCGTAGTAGGCTTTGTTTATGACCATCACAGGACTCAAAGCACAGGCCCCAAGGCATGCGACAGTCTCAAAGGTGAAGCGCATGTCTTCCGAGGTCGCACCGTCTTCGAGCTGGGTAAATTTCCTGACCGTTTGGTACACGGTCCTCCCGCCTCGAACATGGCAGGCAGTTCCACGACACACTCTGATGACGTTCTTCCCCCGAGGAGTGGTCGTGAACTGACTATAGAAGCTAATTACCCCGGCAACCTCCGATGGGAAGATCTTCATGAACTTCGCGACAGGTCCCACCGCATCAGGGTGAAGGTATCCAAACTGTTCCTGAACCGCCTGCAGTACGGGGATAAGATTTTCGCGCACGGGTTGGAACTGTTTCAGGATTTCGCCAAGAAGCTCCAAGTCCAATTCCTGTCCCATTACCCCTCCTCCTCGGATGCAACGGAAACATAGATACGATCCCAACCTGGTGGACAGTATTCTTCCGGCCACGGGAGTAGTCTCTGAAAAATGTACCTTGGGCCAGCCGCGGGAATGACCAGTCCGTACGGAGGAACCTCAAGGTCTTCAATTACCCGCGCCTTGGCCTCGCCAACCTCTGAACGCAGCCGTACCCAACTACCTTTTCTGGCCCCGATTCGTTGCACATCCTTCGGGTTCATTCTCACGGACGGGATTTTGCCAAAACGCCCTAGCCGGGACGATCGACCGGAAACTACCCCGTCCCCTGGATGAGCTGTTTGTGCTTCCGGGTACACCTTCCAGGGACGATCCGGCGGCGGCTGCGGGGGAGCAACAAACGAATCCGGCGGTGGATAGGGAACCCACTTGCGGACGCTGCGGGATTTCGCGTATCCTCGGCCGTTTCCAGGATTGTCAAGCAAGATTCCTCCCGCTTTTCCGACTGCCTCCCACGTCAGCCCGCTCCATGCAGGACACGACCTTGTGATTTCTTCAAAAATATCTCTTGCGGTGACAAAGCCTAGAGGGAACCCCATCATGCCCGCAAGATCCAGGATGAAGCGAGCGGTTGGCCGCGCGTTTCCCGGCGGATCGGCGAGCTTCGAGACGCGTTGAACTCGGCCCTCTGTGCTGACGTAGGTCCCGTCGGTCTCGGTAATCGCTGCAATGGGGAGCACTATGTGGGCCGTCTCTTCACCGACCGCCGGGAACATACCTGTTCGCACGACCAAATCAGGCACAGAAAGGGCTTTTTGCGTCCTGTCCGTGTCGGGAAAGGTCGCAAGAGGATCGACTCCGAAAAGCAAAAGCGCCTTAAGCTCG
>JBKQMK010000646.1:0-4396 GCA_052146735.1 Desulfomonilaceae bacterium
CCGAATGGGACAAATCGATTTCAACAAACAAGGAGAAGCTTATGCTGGAGTCCATTAACGATGTGACGAGTTATCTTCAGGCTTTCGGCGGGGCTCTGGCTCACAAGATCCAAGCCGAGGCCCAACCCCTCTTTCAGCCAGGTGATGAGTGGCATCCGCGAATGAATCAGCTTTTACGCACTCCTTTCCAGGCTCAGGCTGATTCCATTCAGGCTGCTGTTGAAACATTGAGGAGACAGGACAGCGTGATGTGCATCGGTGAAATGGGTGTTGGAAAAACCCTAATCGGAGCCGCAGTTCCATACATCATGGAAAACGGCCATCCACCGAGAGTGCTCGTGATGTGTCCCGGACATCTCACTCGCAAGTGGGCGCGAGAGGTAACGCTGACTATCCCAGGCGCTCAGGCCACCATACTCACGCGTCTGGCTGACGTCCAAGCCATAGATCCACGAGAGGCGCATTGCGGCTTGCGCTATTACATCGTGAGTAAGGAAAGGGCCAAACTCTCATATGCATGGCGGCCCGCTTTCAATCTAAGGAAGAATGTGCCGGTCTGCCCTGACTGCGGAGAGAGAATAGTGGACTGGGACGGCGTACCTGTGGATCAAGAGGCCCAGGCAAAAAGGAAGCACAAATGCTCAGTGTGTAATTCACCTTTGTGGCAAGCGGACAATACAAGGTTCCGCCGATACTCTGTGGCGGACTACATCAAGAAACGTCTCAACGGGTACTTTGATTACTTCATCTGCGATGAAGTCCATGAGCTAAAGGGAGGAGCCACAGCCCAAGGAAATGCTTTCGGGACCTTGGCGTCAGCTTGCAAGAAGACCATTGCACTGACGGGAACACTCTTGGGCGGCTATGCAAGCCACATGTTCTATCTCAACTACCGGCTCAATCCCCAGGCCATGCTGGCGGATGGTGTCCAGTACGGCAAGGAGATGAACTTCATAAGCAGGTATGGAGTGTTGGAGCGTGTCACTCGGTACTACCCCGGCGACGACAACGTCTGTTCCAAGGGGAGGAAAGGACCCACTGTGACAAGAGAAAAGCCCGGAGTTAGCCCGGCTATCTTCTCGAACCATCTCATGGGTTCCACGGTGTTCCTCAATCTGGAGGACATCGCCCTTGACCTTCCCGAGCTGACCGAAGAAGTTGTACCGGTCGAGATGGATGCGGATTTGGCCCAAGCGTACTGTGAATTGGAGCATAAGGTGGGGGCGGCCATGCGTGAAATGCTGGTCAAAGGCTCTCGCAAGCTGCTCGGAACGTACCTCAACAGTTTGCTTTGCTATCCGGATCGCCCTTTCCAGAATGAGCCGATAATCTACCCCGGAACTGACAGGATCATTGCACAGCCTGCCGCACTGCCGGAGAATCGGATATATGGCAAGGAGCAGCACCTGCTAAACATTGTTCGGCAAGAGCTTTCACAAGGCCGCCGGTGCTTCGTATACTGCGTGTACACGAATACGAGAGATATTACGGCCAGGCTCAAAGACATTTTGATCAGGAATGATATTCGGGCGGAGATACTGCGCTCCCAGGTGAAACCTGAGCTGCGGGAAGAGTGGCTTCGTGAAAGGGTGGAGCAGGACGTTCTGGTGATCATAGGCAATCCGATCCTCGTGCAAACGGGATTGGACCTCTTGGATTTCCCCACCATCATCTTTTACCAGGCCGGGTATTCGATCTTTACTCTGCGTCAAGCTTCCCGGCGATCATGGCGCATAGGCCAGGACAAGCCAGTGAGGATACATTACCTGCACTATCAGGGAACCATGCAGGAGCGGGCGCTTGAGCTTGTCGGTAAGAAGCTCTCCGCATCCCTTGCCATAGAAGGAAAGCTGACTGATGACGGCCTGGCCTCCTTGTCCTCCGGAGATGACATCACCCTGATGTTGGCTAGGGCATTGATCGAAGGCGCACAAATAGATGGGGCTGAAAGCGTTTGGCGGTCAATGAATGAGAAACGAGTCAAAGCGGTGCCGTTATTGCCACAGGCCCGCGATGTTATCTACCTGCCGCAAAAGTACCGGTCCTTGGAGGTGCTCGAAGAACGCTCGTGGAGTTTCCTGGCGGAAGAGTTTGGCTTGTGTGCTTCGGCATGACAAACGGGCTTATGGATCTGGATAAGGAGCGATCTTGCAGGCGCAGCCGGCAAAATTAGCCACAACGAACAGGAGACCTTCTATATGAAAGGTCTCTTTTTCCCCGCGCACACTACAAGTTCACGTGTTTTGCCTCTAGCCAGAACGTAAGCAAATGGGACTTTTCCAGCATGGGGACTGGATAAAGGGCATAGGGGGGCTATACTGTTGTCAATTTCAAAAAAAGAGTCAAAAACATAGATCCTGCCTCACTTAATTCGTGGCTACTATAAACACTAAGGATATCATCGGGATACGGATTGCCATATCTCGCCTTTTGTCTCTGCTTCCTGTACCGCAGAATACTATTCTCTATCGATCGTGACTAAAAGAAGGTCTGGCGCGAACGTGTTCCTGAGGGACACCTGACCGTTACCCGGTGACTCACGCACTATTGTAGACATCGTGATTGCACATTTGGAGGAATTGTGGGAAGACTGCAAGATAAGAAAGAAACGACGTTGTTTCACTGTGATGAGCGGCTCCGACATGCCCCAACTCCTTTTAGCGTGCGTATGGTATCAAATTGCCGCGGCAAGGTCTCCTGAGGAATTAACATGGCCGGAGGTCAGATGAATCCCACCCAACATTCCTGGGGCACTCTTTTCACGAAAGAAGGGGTTGTTACAGATTTACTAATTATTGCATCTCTTTGGGCATTGTCCGTTTGCATCACGAATCCTAATGGAGACTTTCCGCTCAATGATGATTGGCAATATGCGGCTACCGTTAAGCATTTATTAGATGAAGGGAAATTCGTTCTGACATCTTTCACATCGCCGACAGCTATTGTCCATGCGCTATACGGAACCATATTTTGTCATCTTTTCGGTTTCTCTTTCACAGCACTTCGTTTTTCAACACTCATATTGGCATTTGTCGGCATTTGGGCAGCCTACCTCCTATTTAGACAATTGGACAGCAACCGGTGGTTCGCTCTCACGGCTGCACTAGTATTGGCATTTAATCCACTCTATTTTCAACTCTCGCATACTTTTATGACCGATGCACCTTTTACCGCTTTGCTAATACTGTCATTATTATTCTTCTTGCGACATCTTCTTTTTAGAACGAAACTTGATTTTATTCTAGGTGCTTGTTTCAGTACCGCGGCAATTCTCACCCGGCAAATTGGCCTGGTTATTCCAATAGCATACTGTCTGACAATGCTGCTCAAACGCCGGAATCATGCCTTCCTTGCAACCGGCTTTCTGACGATGTTTGTATTTGGTCTTTTGATGCTATTCCAAAGTTGGCTCAAGATCCCTGTGCTTCATGATCTCCAAATGGAATCTCTCTTGACCATGCTCGCAGAACCTGTACAGGCATTTGAATGTTTTTCGACCAGCATATGCGTAGCCTCGCTGTATCTTGGGCTGTTCGTATGTCCCCTCGCTATTCAGCTTCTACAACCCATTAATGGATGCAGGATATGGTCAAATAAGCACCTTTTATTTCTCATATCCGCTTTATCAATCGGAGCAATTCATCTGGGTTGGATGCCCTTGGCGGGAAATGTCCTCACTGCGGAAGGACTAGGGCCAGTAACTCTTCGCGACACATACATATTGAAACTGCCTCACGCTGCCTTCTTTCCCTCCTGGGTTTGGATGCTCATGACCATTACAAGTATCATTGGCGCCACCATATTATTAGCCTGCCTTGCTTTAGCCATCAAGGATTTGCTTTCCAACTTTAGATGCAGCGTAAAGCCTTTTGTAGAGGATGATCGTAGAATTGCCTGTGTGTTTTTCCTTTCGGCGGCGGCAATTTACTTTTTGCCGGTGGCCTTGCTTGAATTCTACGATCGGTACTTCATCCCACTGATCCCTCTTGTTTGTGCTGGGATTGCTCCATTTACAAGACAGCAGCCAATTTCGACAAAGGGCGGGCTGGTCGCGGTAGCCGTTGCACTTTTGCTTGTGTCGCTGTGGATATTAAGCGTTCCCGGCACTCGGGATTATTTGGCTTGGAACAGAACACGGTGGATGGTTCTTCGCGATTTAGTAACTCAGCGGCGCATCCCACCTACTGAAATAGACGGTGGTTACGAATTCAATGGCTGGCACTTGTACAATGATAATTATCGGTCGGTGCCATCGAAGAGCTGGTGGTGGGTCACTACTGTCCGGTTTACTTTGATGTGATATCGGTATGTTAGGGCATTGCATTTTCCACTGTGACCTATGACAGTTTGTGTGGTTAAATCATATCAGTCAGTTACGCACCTAAAGTTAACGAAA
>JBKQMK010000647.1:0-5954 GCA_052146735.1 Desulfomonilaceae bacterium
GCCACGATAACTCCTTTGTGAATGCCATTGTCCGTCTTCGCGAACTAATGAACCATGAAGGGCGGGCCGGGACGAAGGGCGACGAACTAAGTAATGAGCTCAAAAACCAAACGATTTATCTGAATGCCCTCCATGAGCTTCATCTTGTTTCAAGTTCCTACCCTGTCTTTGCAAAGATACAAGTGGCGGATGCAAAGACAGGCCTGGTTCTGGTCTCAACCAAAGAAAAAGATCTGGATGCTAATGTATCCGACAGAAGGTTCTTCATCACCGCTCTCACCGGAGGCTACGACGAATCGGTCGAAGTTGCAAAGGACGCACTGAACGATAAGCCGTATCTCGTAACATCCCGAGTTCTTAAAACTGTCTCCACTGACAATGAAGGAGAAGCCGCCCCGATCGCGGTTGTCTCGGTGTACGTGGATACCGAAGAGTTCCTGAAGCCCATGCTGTATACGGGTGAAGGCTTGGGAGAGACCGGAGACATCGTGCTCATCAACCAGGATGGGCTCATTCTGATGTCCCTTAAATTCCCTCTCAAGGACGGAACCCGAGCTGATATACTGGAATACAGAGTCACTGCCAAACCGGACGTGCTTGCCAGTCAGGGAGAAGAAGGAATCGTGGCTGCGGAAGACTACAGAGGTATTCCGGTTCTCGCTGCGTACAGAAACCTTGGAGTGGCCCCGGACAGTGATTGGGGGATGGTTGTCAAACGTGACCAAGAGGAAGTGTTTGGGCCTGTATGGAGACAGATAGCTCGTTCCTCTCTGGT
The DNA here is from genome assembly GCA_052146735.1 of Desulfomonilaceae bacterium. Taxonomy (GTDB): domain Bacteria; phylum Desulfobacterota; class Desulfomonilia; order Desulfomonilales; family Desulfomonilaceae; genus CAWBBA01. The sequence continues at coordinate 776 of JBKQMK010000647.1, forward strand.
GGCTATTCTGGGCTTCCTCACTGCGGTACTGATGGTAATCCTCGCCTCGAACCGAATATCGCGGCCGATCCGAAGACTCAGTTCTACGGTTCAGGAAGTTGAAGCCGGCAATCTTAGCGCTAGGTCCCCAATAAGCGGCCCGGCTGAAGTAGGAATTTTGGCTAACGCTTTCAACTCGATGATCGCTCGCGTTCAGAATTGGCATCAGGACCTGGAAATACAGGTCAAGGCAAGAACGGCGCAACTCAACCTCTCAAATAAAGAATTAGCCGCGGAGATCGCTGAAAAGAGGCGAGCGGAGCAGTCGGTGCTCAAGATTAGCCGCGCCCTCAGAACCCTCAGCGACTGTAATCAGGTTGTAATCAGGGCTGAGAACGAATCAGCGCTTGTGACAGAAATATGCCGCATAGTAGTGGAAGTTGGTGGGTATGCAATGGCGTGGGTGGGATTTGTCCAGCACGACGCGGACCGAACCGTGCGGCCGGTGGCGAAGTACGGTTTTGAGGAAGGTTACTTGGACAAAGTAAGGATTACATGCGCTGAAGATGAATTTGGTTATGGCCCCACCGGGACATGCATCCGAACTCAAGCTCCGTCGGTATACCGCCAAATAGCGACCGGCCCCGGGTACGGGCCCTGGAGGCACGAAGCGGTTGAGCGCGGCTACCTGTCCTCCATAGCATTGCCGCTGATTGAAGAAGGAAAGTGCTTCGGAGCGTTAAATATTTACGCATCACAAGCGGACGCTTTTGATGAAGAAGAATTAAGGCTACTGAATGAGCTGGCCGCTGACTTGTCCTTTGGGATCAGGGCAGTGAGAACCAAAAGCAAACTTCAAGAGAGTAAGGAGAGATACCGCCTCTTGGTGCATTTGTCACCGGACGGAATTTTGGTCCACTATGGCGGCAATATTATACTAGCCAACAGAGGCGCTGCAAGGCTCTTGGGAGCTTCCAATCCCGAAGATCTTGTGGGCAAGGCTATGAGAGATCTTGTGCATCCGGATTATTGGCAAATAGTGGAGGCTCGTGCGGCCGAGATGTTGGAGACCGGCAAGCCGCAACCTGTCATCGAAGAAAGATTCGTGCGGCTCGACGGGACAGAGATTGATGTTGAAGTTGCCGCTGTTCCGGTGATTCAAGAAGGCAAACCATTGGTGCAGGCGATATTTCGCGACATATCGGCTCGAAAGAGGGCGCAAGCTGTCCAACGGCGGCTGGCCACAGCAGTAGAACAGGCGGCAGAGGCTATCATCATAACAGATCCTCAGGGGGATATCCAATACGTCAACCCGGCTTTTGAGCGTATGACAGGTTACACCAGCGCCGAAGTCATCAATGGGAAACCAACCCTGTTGCGAAGCGACGAATATCAGGGAGAGGACTACGCGGACCTGTGGAACACACTCCTCAAGGGAGAGACGTGGGCAGGCCGTCTGCCCAAAAAACGAAAGGACGGCAGCGCATACGAAGAAGATATCACGATTTCGCCCGTACGGGACCCGTCCGGCCGGATCGTAAATTATGTGGCCGTGAAGCGGGATGTGACGAGAGAAGCGCTCCTTGAAAGGCAACTCCTTCAAGCCCAAAAAATGGAAGCCATCGGTACTTTGGCTGGAGGTATCGCTCATGATTTCAACAACCTCCTCCAGGTGGTCCTCGGATACTCCGAATTGCTCTCTCTGAACAAAGGGTTGGATACCCGCCTGAAAGATGACCTCAACAGAATCAACCAGGCAGCTCGAAATGGAGCTGACCTTGTGCACAGACTTCTAACATTCAGCAGAAAGACCGAAACCAAGCCTCGCCCTCTGAATCTAAACCATCAAATAGATCAGGTCAGAGAATTGTTGTACAGGACGGTCCCGAAGATGATCGAGATACAGCTTTTTCTGGACAGCAATCTGGCCGCGATCAACGCAGATCCGACCCAAATTGAGCAGATCCTCATGAACCTTGCTGTCAATGCAAGGGATGCCATGCCGGAGGGAGGCAAGCTCGTTATTGAGACCGAAAATGTTTTCCTGGACGAAGACTATTGCAACACGCATCTAGAAATCGCGCCAGGTCACTATGCGCTCCTCACCCTGTCGGATAGCGGACAAGGCATGGACAGGGAAACGCTGGAGCACATATTTGAGCCGTTTTATACCACCAAGAGACCTGGGGAAGGGACCGGCCTTGGTCTGGCAATGGTCTATGGCATAGTGAAACAACATCGTGGGCACATAGCATGCTACAGCGAGCCTCACGTGGGAACCACGTTCAGAATATACTTTCCTGCGCTGATCTCCGAATCCGAATCCAAAACCGAAGAAGCATTGGTGAAGCCGATTCTGCGCGGAGGCAGCGAGACCATTCTTCTCGTGGATGACGAACAGCTTATCAGAGATCTTGGTGAGAGGATTCTGACAAGATCCGGGTACAGCGTGCTTACGGCACCCAATGGAAGAGAGGCCCTGGAGGTTTATAGGACCAGTCAGAAGGACATCTCTCTCGTGATTTTGGACCTTATCATGCCGGACATGGGTGGGAAACAGTGTCTAGAGGAGATCCTTAAGATTGATCCACAGGCAAAGGTATTGATCGCCAGTGGCTATTCCGCTAACGGTCCTACTCGGGAAGCGTTGACCGCGGGGGCCAAGGGCTTCGTCAATAAGCCGTATGACATGCGAAAGTTTCTGACTACGGTGCGCCAGGTTTTGAATGAAGAGTGATAGGAGGCTGTTGCGTAATCCCGCGTTTCGCGGGACTTTCCCGAATTCATGACACGATGCTGCCTATTGTGTGCGCATGTCTCAGGGGCTGGCAAGGAAAAAACTTAGTATGTCAGGCTCCTAGGCCCTTGTGCCAGTCCTAGCGGCCGAAAATTGACGACGAATCATGAAGACCGCTGCGAGGGCTTCGGCCGCTCGGGTTGGCAGCGTCGCCGTATCCACGATCGTGTGGGTGGCCAAGTGCGTCCCTGCGCCCCGTACACTTATAGCAGAACGCCAGGACTGCCGTGGAGACCTCGAGACTGGTCAACTGCAGCAGAGAGCCCACTAATATAATTATTCATTTTCGATACATGCTGAAAACGTAGCGGATGTCCTTCAGGGGCTCGTGGCATTTGAAACAAGTCTTCGCATCAGTAACCATTCGTTCTTTTGTGTCGTTCTTGAATCCCTCAAAGGCCCATCCGCCGGTGTCAGCCGCTTTCTTGGATTTTTTTGCATGACCCCGATGAATCTGCGTGGGCCCTTGGTCATGACATTGTCCTTTTCAGCCGCCTCAAGCACATCGTTGACGAATACCGCGCCATCCGGATAAGGCTTGCCTTTTGTCCGCGCCTCGAACGCCTTCTTATTGGCATAGATATGATGAACGCTCCCGAACATCTCGAAGTCTTTGTGGCCTTTCTGAATGGCCAGCGACTGCACAAGGTGCCATTGTCGATAACCTTCGGAGTAATTGACGGCTTGTTTGGCTGCCTCGGCAGCCAGACAAGCCACGGTGACGAGAGCACATACCGAAAATAGGGCGAGACGTGACTTATCCGTCGACGTGGGCGATGATGCTTGGGCTAAAATGGCCCGTTCAGGCCCCAGAAGGGCAATGCACGCCCAAAGAGGGGTGATCCAGGGATAGTCTCCCGCATGGTGGCATGTCTCTTCAGCAGTACAAGTCTTCAATGAAACAGGATAATTTAGTTTATCATGGAGGGCATAGAGGGTTGGCATTAGAAGTGCATAGTAAGTAGCCAAGACTAGGCTCAGATTATACATAATAGTTAGGGCCTAGGAGTCTGTCGCTTAACGCTTCACATTTTGAAAAGCGCGTGATATGACGCGAGGTTATGAGCGATCACCGATTCAAAGAGTATGATCCCGACCAGTTGTTATTACTGCCACCGGATTTGAAGACATGGTTGCCGGAGAATCATCTGGCATGGTTTGTCAGTGACATGGTCGACAGTTTGAATCTTTCTGAGATTGAGGGACACTACGATCACTTGAAGGGAGGCAAACCGGGTTTTCATCCATCCATGATGGTGAAATTACTTATTTATGCGTATTGTGTAGGCGTCCCAGTTCCAGGCAGATTGAGAAGAAGACCTATGAAGACGTGGCTTTTCGGGTATTGGCCGCAGGGTATCACCCTGATCATTCAGCGATAGCCAAGTTCCGGAGCCGCCACATAAGAGCCCTATCCCACCTTTTCACGGCGGTGTTGTGGATTGCTGATGAGATGGGTCTTGTGAAACTGGGTCATGTGGCGCTCGACGGGACCAAAGTCAAGGCCAATGCATCCAAACACAAGTCCATGAGCTATGGTCGCATGGATCCGCGCCTTCGGGAGCTCAAGGCCGAGGTGGACGATCTTTTGAAGAGGGCCAGATCTGTGGACAAGGCAGAAGACAAGGAATACGGCAAGGGCCTGCGTGGCGATGAGCTTCCCCGTGAGATTGAGCTCAGAGAAAACCGCATAGCAAAGATCGTAGCAGCCCAGGCTGCTCTGGAAGAGAGGAAGAGGCAGGAACTTCGAGAGTCCGGAAAGATAGATGATGACGATATTCCTCCCGGCGCTTCCAGTGGTGAGGTCAAGAGTTCGGAGGCAGTCCCCGAAGCCAAGGCCAGATAAACTTTACCGATCCTGAGAGTCGGATCATGAAGGACAACAGGAGCAAATCTTTTGAACAGGCGTACAATGCTCAATTGGCGGTGGATTGTGGCACGCAGATCATTGTCAGTGCAGACGTGACGCAACAGGTAAACGACAAACGGCAGCTGGTTCCTCTGCTGGAACAGATTGAGGCGAACACGGGCCAGGTACCGGATTGCGCCTTGGCCGACTCCGGGTATTTCAGTACCGAAAACGTTGAATCGTGTGAAAGCAACTTCATAGAGCCCTTTATCTGTCGCAATCGCATCAAGCACTCGGATAGGCTTGTAGTTGCCCCGAAAGGCCGGATTCCCAAGGCTTTGGATGCAGTGGAAAGGATGTGTAGAAAACTTCTGACCAAAGCGGGGAAAAAGACCTATTCCAAGCGTAAAGAGTCCGTTGAAGCGGTGATCGGTCAAATCAAACACGTCAGAGGGTTTCGTCAGTTTCTCCTTCGAGGATTGGAGAAGGTCAAAGCCGAATGGACCCTGATCTGCCTCGGCCACAACGTCCTGAAGATGTGGAGAAGCGGGAAA
>JBKQMK010000648.1:0-2978 GCA_052146735.1 Desulfomonilaceae bacterium
GGGTTCTAAGACAGTTTTCCGAAGAGCTGGACGGCGTGTTTCCATCCGTCCCGCCCCAACCTGCTCTCAAGGCAGAACCGAAGACTCCTGCTCCGGTAGTCAAGAGCCTCAAGGACCGAATCGAGGAGGCAGGAAAGGACCCGCGTATTCCTGTCCAGGTCATGGAAGTTATCGAGAAGAACAAGCTGAATATGGTGGGCCAGAGTGGTTCCAAGTACAGCGAGCTGATCGAGACGTTGCTAGCGATCCCATGGGGTAAGATGCGGAAGATCGACGTGACACCGAAAGCCTTCGAGGAGGGCTTGGAACGTTCGCACTATGGGTTGCGCAAACCGAAGGAAATGCTCTGCGATTTCTTTACCAACCTGATCTGGCGCTATGAGAAGTTCAGTGAAGAAGACGTTTCATCGTGGAGGCGTAACGGCAGCGCCTTTCTGTTTGTGGGTCCGCCAGGCGTGGGAAAGACTTCCTTGGCCATTTCCACAGCCCAGAACCTGAACATTCCCTATCACAAGATTTCATTGGGAGGAATGAGGGACGAGGCCGATCTCAAAGGGCACGGTTTCACGTACGAAGGCTCCAAGCCAGGTGCGATAGTCCAGGGGATCCTGAAGATGGGAACCATGAACGGTATGTTCATTATGGACGAGGCTGACAAGACGGAAAAATTTGCTATAGCGACTCTGCTGGAGATCCTGGACCCCGAACAAAATTACCTCTATCACGACAAGTACACAGAAACCACTGTGGACATTGACCTTTCAAATTGTCATTTCATGCTCACCGCCAACACTCTGGAAACTGTTCCGCCTGCGGTCGTCAACCGCTGCGAGGTAATTTTCCTTGACCGTTACAGCGTGGAGGAAAAGATTTCTATAGCACGGGAATATTTGATTCAACGCGTGCTTGAACAATATCAGATCGCTGAAGAGCAGATCCTTTTTCATCCAGCACAGGAGATGGATCTTCTAAGGTACCTGATCAAAACGTACACCCATGAAGCGGGAGTGCGTGAGCTGGAACGACTTCTGCGCACCCTATTCCTGCGGATTTTTAGGAAAGAAATCCTCTCGGGTTCGAAGCAGAAAGTGCTCATTACACGGGGCAAGATTAGAGAGTCTCTCGATCCACCGAGAGGCCCGCGGCAGATAAACGACGAGGATCGGGTAGGGGAAATGATGGCCCTGGGCATAAATCCGGAGCAGGCAATCGGGTCGCTCATCCCCATTCAGGCTACCTCGGTCCACGCCGGTAGTGGCGGCGTCGAAGCTGGTCCGGCTTATTTGAGCATGGTTCACGCCACCGGAAACATCCAAAGAATCATGGACGAGAGCCGCAAGGTGGCCACCACAGCTATTTTCCATTGTGCGGAGCCCCTGAAAATAAATCTCAGTCGCGCCGGGGAACCAATTCATCTCCACTTTATGGGCGGTTCCAGTTCGAAGGACGGGCCGTCCGCGGGTGGAGCCATCGCTGTTGCTCTGGCATCCCTTCTTTCAGGCCGCCGCATCCGCCGGGACGTGGCAATGACGGGTGAAATCGACACACAGGGCCGAATAACAGCGATCGGAGGCTTGGATGTTAAGCTGGAAACAGCCTCCGATGCCGGTTGCCGCACGGTGATCATCCCCAAAGAGAACCTTTACGGCGAAGCAGGGGTCAGCAGACTCTCTGAGGCCATTAAAAGGGAGCTGCAGGTCTTCTCCTACGAAACATGGAAAGGGGATCATCCTCCGTTTAACCATGAGCGCCACATGCTCCGGGTCGTAGCCGTAGATCACATTCTCCAGGCCGCTGATATTGCCTTCATCGACGAAGATGAGCTAAAGGAACTGGAAAGCCGGTTTATACCTCATGCCCGTTCCGTTGCTGAAGCAATCATCCAAGCTCGCAAATCGACCGTTCCGTGTTTTCCCGCCATGTACGTCAAGGGAATAGCAGAACTGAAACTGGAGAATTTTGGGGATTCTTTCTGGGAGGAGTGCGGAGGGGTGTTCCTGGTGCAGCCTGACATAAGAGAGAGCATGTTGGAAAAGTATGATTGGATGCAGGAACAGACCCGGCTCGTAGACTTTGATCCAGCTCATGAGGATCTTGGCGAAGCGCTTCAAAAAATAGAGAAACGATGCCAATCCACGCTTGCTGGTCCCGTACGTCTGTCCGTGGTGGCCCCATTTTTCTTCTTGGTTAATCAAAGAGCCAGCCTGGACCGCTTTTCCCACAGTTCAGCTCTGCGGACACTGACGCTTTTCAGCAATAATTACACATTGCAGGGAGTCAAAATCAAAGCAAGCAAGCCTGTTCTGAACCGCGTATGTCACTATCTGTCACGCCTCGAACCAAAACAGTTGGAAACTTGCCCATTTCTGGGGAAACGAGACGGCATTTACGTAATGGATTTGTCATACATTCCGGAAAAGTACTCCTTGGACGTGGAGCGAGCATCGAGAATTTTGAACGGGGGGCTGAAAAAATGGCTGCTGACAATAGAAGCCTTCGTGTCTGGTAATGTAGTTCAGAGTGTCGCGCGCTCTCGATCTCCCCGGAAGAAGAAGTAGTACCTTTGCTTTTGCGCTTTTGCGAGGCCGATCGGTCTACGGTTCTTCTGTGACATGGAACCGGTCTGTGGGCTGAAACCTCTCTGTCCGTCATCTCCAGCTGCGGCGAATCTATAACCAGGCGGCAGACTTGAGGTGCAGGGTCTCTTTATTCCAGTATCTCGTCTGAGCACTGTACCGCAAAAGCGGCTTTGTCTATAGCCTTCCAGTAAGCTTCTTCGGGTGTTATCCGTTTTTCATCGACCAATTGTTGCAAGGCCTGATCCATGGTCTGCATTCCTTCGGACGTGCCGGTCTGGATGACAGACTCGATTTGGGTCAGTCTGCCTTCCCTGATTAGATTCGCAACGGCTGGACCGCTGAGGAGTATCTCTACGGCGGCACATCTGCCTTTTCCATCCGCTGTCTTCACGAGTTGTT
>JBKQMK010000649.1:0-4775 GCA_052146735.1 Desulfomonilaceae bacterium
AGACGTTGACACGATACATGTAATCGACCATGCCCTCGCCTAGCGAGGGTCCCTCTTCAGTCGCCAGCAAGAACTTGGCCTTGAAATCAAATTCCTGGGCACAGGCAGCCTCACAGGTCCTGCATCCCCAGCAGGCCGCATTATCTATGACAAGACCGTACTTGCTCACTTTTCCAACCTCCCTCCGGGTGACTCCGGATGAATCCTACAAAGAAATGTTCTGATAGCGGTCCCGCCCATCGCAGGGTCGCAGTTCGCATAACTGTTGTCCGTAAGCATGTTTATGTTGGATTCCTGCCATGAGCGTTGCGGATCTTTGCACTCCGGCAACCACCAGCCGTGCTCCGCGAAGATGATGCGAGGGTCCATGCCCGCGAACAATTTGGCCCGCTGTCGGATCTTCCCTCTGGGAGACTCAATGAAGACCCAATCTCCTTCCTTGATACCCTCTTTCCGGGCCGTTTCCGGGTGTATCTCAACAACGGGGTCCTTATGAAGCTCTCGAAGGACGGGGATTTGGCGCCCCTCAGAGCAGAAAAATCCTGGTATTCGCCGTCCTGAGACGAGGATGTATGGATACTCTTTGTAAAGTTCGGGCGCACTATACGGGCTCCCGGGAGCTTCATGATACTGCGGCAGCGGATCATATCCCAATTTTTCCAGAACCGTTGAGTGAAGCTCCAACTTCCTCGTTGGCGTAGAAAAACCCTCAGTTCTGTACTTCCGGTACTTTACTTCTCCTCTAATATAGTCCATTTCCTTGAACTGCTTCCATGTGATTCCCATGGGTTCAAGTATGTGGTCTAGGCCCTGCTCGAAATCCGGCCACCAATATTCGCCGAGGCCGACCCGCTGAGCCAGCTCATTGAGCATTTCATGATCCGATCGGCACTCCCCTACTTGGATCGCCTTGCGCCTCGGCAGAATGTACCCGTGTCGTTTCCAGAAATCCGCAATGTAGTCCATCTCAAGCCAGGTGGCAGCTGGGAGGACGATGTCGGCCAGTGCAGCGGTTGGCGTGATAAAAAAGTCAGAGACCGCCATGAAATCAACCGCTTCCAGCGCCCGGTACACTTCCGCTGAATTAGCTCGGGTCATGATGGGATTTGTGCTAAGCAAGAAAAGCATCTTTACCGGATAAGGCTTTTCCTCAAGAATCGCGTCCCAGATCCGTTTCGGGTTGAGAATTCCAAATCGGGACCCCAGCCGGAACTGATCGCCACCGAGACGTTTTGCGAATTGTTCCTTGGAAAGCATCCCATGAGCGCCAAAAGATCCCACATTTCGTATATTAGGCGTCGGGAACAACACTTGTCCGCCCGGGACGTCCAAGTTACCCGTGACAGCCATCAGTGCGATCAAGCTACGATCATTGTTCGTGAGGTTGGCTTGTATCTCGACCCCTACTCCCCACTGGATAGCCGCGGGTTTGGTTGTGGCAAAGAGTCGTGCTGCCTCCGCTATCTTCTCCTTGGGGACCCAGGTAACTTGCTCCACCCTGTCCAGTGGCCACTCCTGGGCACGTTTCACGAACTGCTCCCAGCCATGTGCGTAATTTTCGACAAATTCTCTATCGTAGAGCCCTTCTTCGATTATTACGTTGCACATTCCCAGCGCCAGGGCGGCATCGGTCGTGGGCCTCAGACGCAGCCAAATGTTGGCTCTGGCCGCAATTCGAGTGAGCCTCGGGTCTATAGCTATCAGCTTGGCGCCCTCATCGAGAGCTACTGAGAAGGACTCACCCTTGTAGGAGTCAGGATTGCTGAAGACCAGATTGTTGCCCCAGACCACGATGCATTTGGGATGGTTCTCGTAGTCCACGATTGGATTAGAGCCACAGGTAATGATGGTTGTAGCGAGTCGGGGACCGTAGCAAAAATGGCCTGCCGTCAGGACGTTCGGAGTGCCCAGCACATTGGCGAACCGATAAATAGCCGCCTCATTGTCTCTACCCGTGCCGTAGCCCAAGACAATGGATTCGACGCCATGACTCTCTTTATAACGGAGAATTCTCTCCGCAATGGTTCCCAGGGCTTCATCCCATGAGATACGTTCCCATTTGCCGCTTCCCTTCGGCCCTATCCGTTTGACCGGATAGGTGAGCCGGTCGGGATGATAGGCCAATTGAATCGATCCCAACCCCTTTGCGCACAACGTGCCGTGGTTAATGGGACAGTCCGGGTCTCCTGCTATCTTCTTGGCCTTGCCGTCTTTAACGTACACGAGTACGCCGCAGCCCCCATGACACATTCTGCAAGCGCTCTTTACCACCGAATCGTACCCGTAGACCTCCATCTCACGAGCCGAGTTCGAATACTTGAATTCCGCCACGTGTAATCCTCCTATTTTGTGCCCAACTCGTCCGAGCCCGCTACTCTTGCAGCGGTCGAGTGTGGGGCAGGTACGCGGGGACCGCTTCCGATCAATTCCGAAAACTTCCTTGCAGCAGCGGCAACGTCCGCACCGTATCTTGTTGCCAAGTCTTTAGGGAACGTACCGACAATCGCCAGCGATCCGATGAGTTTTCCTCCCGGACCGAACACCGGTGAAGCTACGGCGTGGATACCGCTAATCATATCGCCCAGATCAGCTGCATATCCGGTCTTGCGGCATTCGGACATCTCTTGTTCAAGCAGAGACGGATCAAAGGTCGATGGAGTGCCATGGAAGTAAGACTTCGAGCTTGCCAGCACATTCTTCCGTTCGGCCTCTGGAAGGAACGATATTATGGATTTCCCATGAGCGCCCCAGGTCAGAGGAAATCTGTGGCCCAGTCTGATCGTGACCCCTATGTCCTGGGTCCCCTCGTCCTTGGCCACGACGAAAACATGACTATCTGAAATAAGGCCGAGAAACGCGGTGCTGCCGGTTTGAGATGACAGCTCCTGAAGGACGGGGGCGACCGCCTCGCGAAAGTCCATGTTACTCAAGAGCTTGCTCGACAAGAACAGAAGGCCCGGACCCAGCGAGTAAATCTTGCTATCAGAAGATCTCTGAACAAATGCGAACTGCTGTAACGTGTTTAAGATCGAATAACCCTTGCTCTTGTGAATACCCACGACGCCACAAATTTCTGTCAGGGTCATCTTTCGCGATTGATTCTCCGCGAGGGCCACAAGGATTCGTGACGCCTGCTCTACGGCCGGGACAAGGGAGGAGTATTCGGGCCTGGTTTGGGCCGAGTCTTTTCTTGATGGCATTTTGGAGCTGTGTTAATTCGTTGTACAGAACCAACTTCGGTAGGCAGAACATATCGGCAGAGCGCGGGCTTGTCAAGACAAAAGTGCAAGTCATGGCAAAACGGTCGGCAATCCGAGGGCACGTGGCCGGACGGTTCTTGTGAGCAGTGATACGACTAATGAATCTCTTCTTAGGTGAGACAGGCATCCGAAAGTGTCTCAAAACTCGTCGTGAGGTCCAAATCGTGCCACGATTGAGGCTGTTGCGTAATATCACCACCCTCACCCCAACCCTCTCCCAGAGGGAGAGGGAGTAAATCTAGAGCGGCTTGTGCTTCCCTCGCCCTCTGGGAGAGGGACCGAGGGAGAGGGAAGTCGTGCTACGCTTTTCGTGGGCGAAGAGTTTTGAGACAGTTTCATCCTGCCTGTCATTTCCGGACAAGCGAGACGAACTGTCTCATGCTTGCAGAATGGTTGACATCGTAGCAGGAATAGCCCTTCACTTTAGCCCTCTCGCTAGGGAAGGGGACAACAAGGTGAGGCCGACAGCCTCCTTCTCCTCTCCTGAGAGGGCCAGGGTGAGGGCAGCAAATGAAAGGCAATCCTGAGCCTCCGTAGGATTTGGGTCATCCGGCTCACCACATCCTATCTACCCGCGATGACACAGTAGAACTGCCCTCGCTTGGGATCTAATTCCGCGGATGATCTTACATGTATAAAACCGGCTCTCTCCAAGATACCCTCGACCTCATCGAGGTCATAGAGCCTGAATCCATACCGAGAACACGACCGCTTCCCTAATTCACGTTTGGAGCTGAAGCAGAGCAGGATTTGTCCGCCCGGCTTGAGAACCCGCCGACACTCGGACAAGGCGAGCGCTACATCGTCCCAGAAATAGATGGTATTGACGCTGCAGAGCTTGGTAAATTCCCCTGCTTCATAGGGAATGGCTTCAATTCGTGCACGTCGAACGTTTGCTTTGCCGGCTCGAATAAATTCTCCGAGCAGCCGCTCAGCCCGTTCCACCATTTCAGGAGACGGGTCGATACCAGCGACATGGCCACAAGACTCAGCGGTCAGCATACGCAGAAGGAGTTCTCCACCTCCAAAGCCGACTTCCAACACCCGATCTCGACTGTGCAAAGAAAGATGATTCAAGGTGGAGAGGTTCTTCAGGATATTTATTCTGTTCAGCCACCTAGCGGTCAGCCATCTGCCGAAGACTCCTGATGGTTGACGAAGCTGGCGAGCAATGAAGCGATCTAACACGAGCAGCCCTCCAATCAACAAGAAAATGACGCGATCAAGGAATACCGATTCGCCATAAAAAGTGGGAGATTACCGACAGTTGTCATCGCGAGGGCGTCAAGGCCGAAGCAATCTCAGCGGTGAGAGATTGCTTCGTCGCTTCGTTCCTCGCAATGACAGCTCACATTGTGTGTGTTACGAAAATAATAGCGACCTAGTATAAGATCTGATAATCATAAAAAGGCACCTCTGAGTCGGGAATGTGCTATCCCCGACCTGCCATTAACCAAAGGAGGTGCCCAATGGAAGTATATGCGGCGATTGATCTTCATGCAAGCAACAGTTTTC
>JBKQMK010000650.1:0-8052 GCA_052146735.1 Desulfomonilaceae bacterium
GCCCTTCATGCAAAGCACTGTTGTAGATGTCCACTGCCTCGATTCCGTCCTTGGCCAATGCCACCTCGTATCCCAGCTCTCTAATAAGGTCCCCGGCCATTTCCCTGATCATTTCCTCGTCGTCCATCATGAGGACTCGACCTAGGCCTTTAACGGGTTCAATTAGGGTTGCCTCCGTAGACAGGGACTTGGTCAAGGCAGCGGGGAGGAAGAAATAGAACATGGTTCCAACTCCCACTTTCGACCTGACGGAAAGCAAGCCGTCGTGCTTCTTGATAATTGAATATGAGGTTGCCAGGCCCAGGCCAGTACCCGTTTCTTTCGTTGTGAAATACGGGTCAAATATCTTGGACATGTTTGCCGGGGATATGCCTTCACCATGATCAGCAATACTTATCCTTACGTATTTTCCCTCTTTCAACCGGAGTCCCTGGTCCTTGCCGACGTACACGTTTTTTGCCCGTATCAGTACCGATCCGCCGCCTGGCATTGCCTGGAGGGCATTAATCACAAGATTGTTAACCACTTGGCTTATTTGCCCCTCATCCATTTCCACAGACCAGAGGTTTTCAGGCACATGCAACTCACAGCGCACGTTTGACCCTTGAACAGCAAAACTTGCGCAATCTCTGAGCAGTTGCGAGATGCTGGAATGGCTCTTTATAGGAGCTCCACCCTTGGAAAAGGTGAGCAGTTGATGGGTCAAATCCTGCGCTCTCCTGCCTGCCTTGACAGCAGCCTCGAATCTCTGAATGGAAGTTTCGCTTAGGTTGGAATTAGCCTGACCCAGGCTGATATTTCCAAGTATTGCAGTCAATAAGTTGTTAAAATCGTGAGCTATGCCTCCCGCCAGCACTCCCAGAGATTCGAGTTTCTGTGCTTTAAGAATCTCCTCCTCGATTCTCTTTTTCTCCGAAATGTCTCTTTTCAACCACCACAGGCCAATCAACTCTCGGTCTTTCAGACTTCCTATGAGGGTGTGTTCGAACCGTTTCGTGCCGCTTCGCAAACCGGTTTCTTTCGCTTCAAATGAAAAAGACGCATAGCCCCTCCGAATCCACCTTTCATACAAATCCCGCATTCTTGATTTGGCCGGGAGCAGCCTGCCCAGTGGAACTTGTATCAGCTCTTTGATGTCCCTGCGTTCATACATTTTCGCAAATTCATCATTTCCGTCATTGAGATGCGCATCTAAAATCTTGTCCAAGCGCTGTTCGAGTGGCAGGTCATCAGACAACGGCGACATAAACCCAAACTCGGCTATGCCTATGGGGAAAATATCTACGAGTTTCTTGTATTTTTGTATGGTGACGAGTTCCTTCTGTGCCGTCAGATTCTCCATCTGGAGCAGCACCAGCTGGTCTCCACCAAGCCTTATGGTGCGCAAATGGACTCGGCCCCAAATCTCGACATCTCGTATCTGAAGTTTTCTCTCCCGCACCTCGGGTCTTCTGGCCCCAAAAACCTTTTCCAAAAGCAGTCCGAAAACACGGGCCTGTTGAGGATTCGGAAAAAGCCACGATAACTCGCGTCCAACTGGGTCCAATCCATTTGTCAGGCTTAAGAGAGCTCTGTTAGCAAATTGTATTGTGTGAGAACGATCGATCAAGAGAGTGGGTGTGGACATTACCTGGAGGAGCTTGCCGAAACTGGCAAACCCGACCCTGCGTAGATCAAAGCTCCCAGACGAGGTGACATCCTTTGAAAACAATGAGTTCAAATCGATCGTTTCAGTGCGCACAGGCGTTAGTCGAGAAACATGAGCAGGGGCATGCTCCGATTTTGAAGGGAAGTGTAGCAATTTTTTATTGTTCTTGGCTCCCTGGCTTTTGTCCTCGGAGTCATCAGAATTGTCATGCCCGGACATTTGTTAGCCTCACCCCCCAAATAGCCCTGGAATGCCGGGAAGACCATGCTCGTCTCCCCTTGCCCCTCGCCTTCGGATCCGGTTTCTCACAGTGGTGAGCAACTGGCGTATTCCAAAGGCCGTCATCGCTCGCGTCCATGGCTTCTCCCAGTCAACACAGTTTTGTCTAATGCGTCATCCAACCAGGGTCTCTATCAAGGAATCAAGCCGTCTCACAATCGAGGGCGTATCAGGCAGTGGAATTCCCCCGTAAATAACAGGTCCGCTTGAGAATACCAGTCACTTGAACCTGACGAAATCCTTTATGACGTCAAGAGAGTTGTTCATGGAATCGAGTTTCTTCCCCAAGCCCGACAGGTCCCGCAATTGACAACCCAATTTGGCCGATTGGGGAAGTATTTGGCACAGAATACTGTTTTGAATTCTAAGAATATTGAGAATCTCGTCTATTCTGCTCCTCATCTCTTTTAGTTCTTCGGGAACAGAAATAACGCCCACAATAAGAGCCTCCATGACTCCAGTTTTTCCATGTCTCCCGCTGGTCGTTGGAAGACGTAGCAGTAGTGTCGTCATAATCAGCTAAGCAAACACCGTGCCACAGAGCGCAGAGGAGGAGCGTTGCTGTAAAAAAAGGGCAAAAATGAAGGGTTAACGGTCGATCGGCAACATGGATTTTAGTAGAACATGTTCTGGGGACATCGGGACGAAAGGGTCAAAATGGCTGATCGGTTTTGGTTCAAAAGAAAATACTATGATCTCAGCTAGTAACATATGGTCGAATAGGCCTGCTCATGGGTATTCTCCGGTCTTATCGACCCAAGAGTGCCAGCATGGCCATTTCTTTGCCAGTGGGTATCCGGAAGGACGGGCTAATTGCTTGGCCGGATGTTTTTTAGTCCTTGAACCTACATGGTCCCAGGGTTCTCTCCCATGAACCTCCACTGAGACCCGAACTTCAACACTTCGGACTCCAATTGTCATGTTGTACATTCCGATGAACCGATCTTTCAGGTCTTCGACGTCTTCCACGCTCACGTCCAGGCCAAAATCCTGGTTTATGGAAAGCAGGCGTGACAAACTCAGCTGTTCGCGCCTATGAAAGTTTTTTCATCGGTACATTCATGAATACGGATCCTCATGTACTGCTATGAGCTAGAGTACTGTTATCTTCGGAGAAGACAGAGAAACATCAATACGAACACGTTTCTCATCAGCGATCAACTAGGTGTCCCATGCATCAACCGTCAACACCCTTCTTCATTGGGCTCCACCTCGCCTTCGCCTTCCTATGGGCAGGCTTCGGTGGGCCCGGCAGGTGGGCAGGTGGGCGGTGCCATAATACATAGGTGGAGTTGGGGAGTTCTTGTAAGCCAGTACATCAAAAAGAGACCTGAGGGGTGCATTTATCTCTGTAACTATTTGATATAACGATGCCAAGGTCATTCCAGTCCGCTATCAGAGCCAACATTGTATTGAGCCACCCACAGTGACTCCTTGTCTCTTGTCGCTTCCACGTTGAGGTATCCCAGACGCTGCAAAAGTGCCTTTTGTTTCTGAAGTGTTCTTTCGTTCATACCAAGAAGTCCGGCGACCTGAGGTACTGTCAATGCGAGCTTTGTTCCAGCTTCGGCCTGCCGCCATTGAAGCCAGAGGAACAATCGTGCGGCGGGGCCAAATTCACGAAGCCTCTTGTCCCAACCGAATGATTTGCTGAGCAGGACTGAATCTGCAGTGGTTGAATGATAACCGTCGTATTCAGCTTCCGGGGAATTACAAATCAATTCTAAAGCCTTTTCTATAAACCTTTCCCCCGCCCCATGTCCTTTCATCGGAATCGAGAAAAGCTTTTCCAGCTTCGACCTCGAAACAGCATATCGCGTTACGATCGACTTTTCGGCTTCAGTCCTGTTTTCTTCAGCTCTTTGAAATTACCCCAGTTTCCGACCGTATTCCCGCTCATAATGATCCGAAATAAGATGGCGAGCATATTCAAGGTTCTTTTCTTCCAGCAAGGAAACGAGATCATATAGGTCCAATGTTCGATTGGTCTTTGCGGAGCAGTAGCTACGCCGGCATCCGATGGACCTTCGGCATCGGAACGTGATGGTACCCTCCGCCGTGAGTTGGAAAGAATTACTGAAATCCTCGAGGCGTTCACCTTTGAGTGGGTTTAACTTGTGGACGGGACAATCACTCAAGAGACTGCCTTCACCGAACAGGTCGTACTTTTCCTGCAAGAACTTGAGAGTGAAATCGAGGTATCGCCAGCTCTTCAACTCTCTCGGATCTACATTGCCGCTCTTCAGGTCCCTATACTCAGGCTCCGGAGCTGCAAAGACGTCAGGCTGATCATCAGGTTCAAAGATCAGGAACTCCCTGCCATAGTCCTGCAGGATTTTCATCATCCAGTTTTTGCGTTCTTGTGGGTCGTCCGGGATGTCCATCTCCTGGTCCTCGTGCCTGCCGTGCTCACTCTACCACGGGCGGAGACCGCGGGGCCATGAAATGCGGGGGAGACGCGGTCAACTTAGGCCACGTGGCCTAAGTACATTTAGAACGGCTCTTGTTAGCCGATTGCAAAGAGCCGTGACGACATGACATGTTGAGAAGTGGCTGTTCCTCGGGCACAAAGGCGGAAAAGTTCTTCCCATACTCATGCCACTGGTTGAGCAACATGTCCCTGTGATCGTCAGAGTCTTTGGGATCCTCCTTTGAGTTCATTGCGGCGCTTGACACTTGAATAGTTGCCGCTCACCTTAGCACAGGCGAGGCATTCGAAGGAACCTTGTTTCCTGTCGGCATAATCGCCCGCGAGATTCGTCTTATAAGGAGCCTAGAATGGATTTTAAGCGAAGGTAGGGATTGGGGTATGTCTTAGCATGGCCGTTTTTCGAAGATTTGGAAGAGATATGGGTTGGGCAGGCTTTGAGAGCAGGTTTTCTCAATAGTTCACGTTTGTCGGAGGTCCGGCAGTTCTGCTGGGAAAGATGGTTGCGTAGGTCGTGGAAGCTTAACCAGGAGACCTCTCTCCACTCTTGGGAGACAAACGCACAATACCTGTAACTTAACAAATGGTACATAAAATGTGGGCTTGATGGAAAACAACATCAAGACCATATGGTTTTACGATCCCAATAAGGTTAGCAAGGAGTATCTACAGGAAGTGATCCAGCCCCTACGTATCCAGGGGTCGTCTGAAGGTCTCATGTACATTCTACGTAATGTGCTGAAGCCGCCTTATGTGGAAAAGGAAGTAAACATGCTCGCCCAGATCCACAAACCCATCTTGATAGTCCACGGTAGAGGACAAGGCTGTTCCACTCGATCGATCAGAGAAGCTGAGCCGACTGTGGAAGGATTCTAAGCTGGTTGTGTTCGAAAAAGCAGGTCACAGCCCTCACGAAGAGTACCCTGAGGAGTTCAACAGAATGGCTATCGATTTCCTTTCCCAATGAACGAACTTTGAGGACCTGATCCCAAAAATATTCATGGTCGAGGCTTCATGTGATTCAGGTTGTCAGCCTCACCAAGGTATAGTATCGTTCCGGCGTCAACCGCATCTGTGTAACCACAGTTTAGGATCTGTATGAGAGAGAGGCAGAGTATGATTACAGCACTTACTCAGTTCAAGCTCCCGCAGCCTGTGACCCGAGAGAAAGCACAGGAAATCTTTTCAAGCACCGCGCCCAATTACAGGGAAGTTAAAGGGCTTATCCGGAAGTATTATCTACTCTCCGAGGATGGAAGCACAGCCGGAGGTGTCTACTTGTGGAGATCCCGCAACGATGCCGAACAAGTCTATACGGATGACTGGAAGAGATTCATAGCCGAAAAATATGGGACTGAGCCTTCAGTTCAATATTTCGATACTCCTGTAATAGTTGACAATTTGGTCGGTGAAATCCTGAAGGACGATTGACACTAGCGATTCTGCACCAAGGAATTCCCCATACCCCTAGCGGACTTGGGGGATAACAATGTTCGGGCACGCTCCTTTCAAGGAATTCTCTTTGGCTTTAATCTCTTGATCAGCCCGTGGGTCCTTGGGAGGGCCGCCTGGAACTCGACTTCGGTACATTGTCTTGAAAAGGGTCCACATATAGATGTTCTCACGCAACTTGCCATGAACCTGATTTTCCACCGAAAATTTCTTTCCCGTGTCGGCGGGAAGGTGTAGATCCCGCATAATAATGGCAGGAACCTCCTTGGCGACTCTGTCGAGTCTGGATTTTGCCTCTTCCCGAGTAATCTCTGCTGTGCCGAATGATTTTACTAACTCAGCGCAGGAATCAAGGCAGCGCTGATAGTCGTCACAGTTTTCGATTAGCAAAACTCGTTCCGGATAGGCACGGTTTTGTGCTTCCGCTCTAAAGCAGAGGGGATACGACGAGAGGCAAACAGCAGCCCTGAGCACCATTACCAATATCCGTACGCCACGGTCCATAAGGGTGTCCTTTCGATGTGAGATAGATGGTGGTATCTCTTGTATTAGGCCGTAGGCATAGTTCTCCGTGATGTACTTCTCTGTCAAGATAAAAACAAGCTTTCTTGAGGTGGAAAAGTACACCTTTTCTATGAGCAAATGGTCTAAGTTCAGGTGGCGAGTTTCAGGCACACCATACTTAATTGGTGATGTGAAATGATTTTATGGGCTGCAGTCTAATATGGGAGAAGCTGCACGGGTAGTTGCACAGGCTCGCAATCGAAGGCAGCAGACTATCTTCCAGTTGAGAGCCACGCATTCATCGGCCACCATGACCAAACGTTCAGCCGGGCGTTACGAAGAAAAAGGACGAGGCCGAAGAAGAAGGAGGGTGGTCGCGATTGGGTACGGTGTACACGGAACTACCGGGTCCAGTTCTTGGGGGCAGTTCAATCCTAAGAAGCAAGTCGTTGCGCGTTTGCCTTCCCTGCCTTCATTCTCCGAAAGACGCTGGTTTTGTGACGGGCTTCGTCCGCGGTGAGCTTTTCCAACTCACGCAAGTATTTCACATTTGTTGTTTTGATGGTCTCTGTGTATTTGTGCTCGGCAAAGGTGCTCTCGATGAGGTAGGCCGCAAGCAGGGCATTCGCTTCCGTGAGTCTGCCGTTTTTCAGTGCCGCAAGATATGAAGTCACTCTTGTGATGCAGGTTTGCAGAGCTTCTACCGGCGACTTTACCTGGCTCAAAATCCTCAGGCTTTGCGGCTGCCGCTTTCGCGAGTCTGTCGATAGCCTCCGCGTGACGGTACTCTTCCTCTGCAAGATGAACCCAGAATCCGTGGCTATGAGGGAAGGATTCCGCACAAGCCTTGTAGAAATCGGCCACGGTCTTCTCGACCTGAACCATCATCTGCATTGTTTCGACAAGTCTTTGAAAACATTCGCTTAACATCGCCAGTCTCTCTGCTATTTGGTAATTCGGGCCGAAAAAAAACTGAGTATGGTGTACCCGCAATTACGGAATTGCGGATGAACGCTGATTGGTGAAAACCTCCCCAAAGGCTCCCTCCCTTACGACCAGCATGGTCTTTCAGAGGAAAACGAAACGCCAGTACCTTGGGGGGAGGTAGGAGGCCTGGCGTCTCAACCATGTGTTTTCCATCCGCACTCCTTTAAAGCAACTTGCGTACCAAAACCGGCTGGCGACAAAGCTATGATAACTAGTTGGTTTTACAAACAGTCTTCAATGGACAAACCGGCACGGAAATTGAGAAGGCGGACGCTGAGGGCCAGGAGTGTGGAGAGCATTCCCCGCATGTGAGGTCTTCAGTATCCATCCCTTGCTGTTCTAGTGCGGTGCTGGCCAATCGCACCCAAAATAGGGGTCAAGTATGGGGCAATCTTGCTCTTGGCTCATGCAGAGGTGTAGCGTGACATCAAGGGGCTGAGAGACGAGTCATGAGAGGACTTGAACCATATACTCAAATAAGATATTGGGGCTATCTGGTTGACTCCACCACATACTACCCGTAGTATGTGACTATGGCTGACTACCCGAGGACGATTGTTGAGCTTGAAGAGCGTTTTCAGTCGGACGACGCCTGTCGTCACTACCTTTTCGCTCTTAGATGGCCCGAAGGCTTCTGTTGTCCTCGGTGTGGTTTTAACAGTGCCTGGCACACGTCCAGGGGCCTGTACCTGTGCGGAGGTTGCCGTTTTCAGGTCTCTGTTACCGCGGGCACAATCTTTCAAGATGCGAGGAA
>JBKQMK010000651.1:0-4604 GCA_052146735.1 Desulfomonilaceae bacterium
TCTTGCTCTTTACTCTATCTCCGACTCCCTTGATAAACGAGAAGACCCTTTGCGTCGTTCTTCCTCCTGCACTGGTTTTGTTGTCTTTCTGCCTGACCGATCATTGTTTGACGGGGAAACGACTTCCTTTGATCGCATCTCTTGGGTTCATATTCATGTTTTGCACTGTCAGCGTCGCCGGGTTCCCGTACCCATCGGGACGGAGTGGCTGGCGAGTGGTGTGCAGGATCATCACCTTCATTTTGCCCACATGCGAGCGCCCTATCGTGCTGCTCAGTCACACGGAAGAGATATTACCTCTTGAATATCAGCAGAGCAGAGGTGAGGGAACTCACATTAATGAGGTTTGGGCCCCGTTGAATTCGGTGGGGATATTGCTTCACCCGTATGGACAAGGAGTGCGGCTGCGTATAGCTGGCAATCCGCTTCCGCCGATTCTAAGGGCACAAGGAGGTCCGGTCAGCGAGGAGGGAGTGGTATTGTTCGTAAACTATCTGTTCGAGACCAGTCCCGAAATTTCCGACATCTTGTACATCCGTAAAGGTTCGGGCGATCTTTTTTGGCATTCGGTGTCAGGGCCGGTGAATCTCATGCATTTAGCAAGTCTTGCCCGGTTCACCATGTACAGGATCGGCAGATTTTCGGGGCACGTTGTCTATCGTATCAAGCCGTTTCATGCGAGCGTGTCCATTAACTCACAGCAATGAGCGACGAGACAGTAATTTCCTGCACTACCCGGCAAGCCTGCAGCGGCAAACTGGGAAGGACTCTCAATCGTTTGACGGAGCATTGGTGTTAGATTAAAAGGCGCCGGACACCGTTCCGGTTCGGTACTCTTGTCCGGGTGTAAGTTAGCAGGCGGAAGGGTTCTGTTTCAGAGGGGTCTGACTAGAATACTTCTGCGGTTCAATTTGGTAGCACGACAATGTGCCGTCTCGCCGGTTCCACGACCCGTCCGGTCGCCCGCCGCACCCCGCGGGGAATCTCCGCGTCTCATTAGAAAAGACGGGTGAACCGTTCGGCGACTTCTCTAAGCCACTATTTTACCGGCCGGCCTGGATTGGAGCAGAGATCATCAAGAAGACGCTCTGCCGGATCCGTGTGGGGTCTGAAGGTCGATCAATATGTTAAGCTCTGATCTGTTACGCGTTGCGCTTCGGCAGGTTTTCAGAAACAAACGGCGCTATAACGGTGTCCTCCTAGGAATTTCATTGGGATTGGCAGGATTGGTGACCGTTCTGACCGTGGGAGATTCGGTGGAGACCGACCTCGGTCACAGCCTCGAAGTATTGGGGAGTGCGACGATCATAAAGGCTGCCTGGAACTTCGACCGAGCCCCCAAATGGCATCATGGTCAATATTTCCTCAAGGATGTTGAAGACGTCAGAAAACTGCCGGGCGTAAGCGGGGCAAGCCCCGCTGTATGGCATTATATGCCCCTTAGTCATAACAACATGAAAATAAGCGACGGCAGGATTATGGGAGTCGAAGCCAGCTTTTTCGAGACCATTTATATGCCTGTGTCTACTGGGAGAAAATTCACTGACGATGATATAACGCACAGGAAGAGCGTCTGCATCATAGGGACCAACATTGTAAAACGGCTGTTTAAGGAAGACGAAAGCCCCATAGGGAAGACAATTTTTATCAGCGGACAATCCTTTCAGGTGGTCGGCATAATGGGAGGCATGGAAGACCCATTGTACCTGGACACCATATTGATTCCCATTACCGTTGCCAGGTCCAGATTCGTCGCAATGTACGAGATAAGGGATATTTACATTCGAGCAGCCAACTGGGACGTGGTGACAACGGTTCGGGATAACGCTTATAACCTGCTGACGCGGAATCAACCCGGCTATGCAGATGCCATCCAGGTCGTCCACTATCCAGAGGCTCTGAAAGCAGTAAAGAATGCTATATTGCTCGTGAAGTTATTCCTCTACGCGGCAGCGGTCGTGACTCTCTTGTTGGGTGGGCTGGGTATTACCAGCGTAATGCTCGCGGCGGTAAGAGAAAGAACGACTGAAATAGGACTCAGAAAGGCCGTCGGAGCTACTGGCCGCATGATCATGGCACAGTTTCTTCTGGAATCCGTCTGTATCAGTCTTTTGGGTGTTGCGATCGGCAGTTTGATCGGATTGGTCACAGTAAGTGTTCTCTACAAGGTTTTCCACTTAGTTCCGGCCTACAAAATATTGCTTGCAAGTCTAATGGGAGGCGCTTTGTTTGGCGCGGCGCTTGGGATATTATCCGGATTAATACCTGCAAGAAAAGCAAGCCGACTGGATGCCGCGGAAGCCATGAGATTTGAATGAGAGTTTGTAATGCTGCTTTCTTGGGCTGAAGGTACGAGTTCCGAGACAGGGGACGAACCTGATGTAGCGTGCAGCCTGAAAAAACAATTTGACCGTCGTCTGAGCAGTAAGCTATGTTTAGGAGGCAATATAAGGGCCTTTTCATCAACACGACGACGATTGTGTCTCCCTCGGGCCTTGTGACATGCTGGGGGATTTTCGGTAGCAGGGGAACCATCCCTCGCCTTGTTGTCGCCTCGCAGACCCTCGGAATGGCAAGACCGCCGCATAATTCCGGGTTAGGACTATTGAGCCAGGGCAAATCAATGAGACATTTATATGTGCCTGATGTTGGTGATGGGCTTGCGGCAGGAATCCGTACAATCTCCGGTCCCAGACTTCAGATAGACTGCGGAAGCCAGAACCAGCCCAAACTGGCATTTGAGAAGGGGCTTGATAGCATCAATCCCAATGCATTGCTTTTATCGCACTTCCATCTAGATCACTATAACTGGCTGTTGTCCTGCGATTGCCAGCGCCATCGCACGCACAGAATCCAACATTGCTGGAGTTATACCAATGCGCCGACGTTTCTCACTATTATAGCTGGACTATGAGATGAATTTCAAAATGCCTCACTCCCGAATTTTCTCTCCATTTGACAGTCCCTTATGATATAATCACGTCTTGGTTTCTCTACAAGGGGCTTCATGGCGAAAAGAACAATAAACGCAAAAGAGATTTTGGCGGACATCAAAGCGGGAATGAATAATGCCGCCGTGATGTAGAAGTATCAGCTTTCCGATAAGTGCATGCGAAGCCTTTATAAATAGCTCACGGATGGGAGAACACTGAGTCGAGCGGACGTCGATGGTCGATCCTCTACGCCTGAAGAAAGTGTTCACGAGGCCTGGGAATGCCATGCGTGTGTCAAGCCTCAAATGCAACAGTCCGATGAATGTCCTGATTGTGGTGCCGTTTTAGCCAAGTTTAGACAAGCTCCACCGGAAGGAGACCTTGATGAGGCTCCGCGAAGCAAAATTTTTGAAGATGAAAAGGCCACACACGACAAAGAGACAGAGGCCAGCTTCTTGAAAAGCAAGCAGGAACAAGAGGAAGAATTGTCAAGACAAAAACTAGAGAAGGAGCGGTATGCGCTTGACCAAACTAGAAGCACGATTTACAAGAAATTGCTTCTTCTTGGGCTCTCCGTGTTTGCTGTTGGGGTCGTTTTAGCAGGATTTTTTTGGCTCTTGGAGTTGACGTTAACAAGCCCGTACTCTGCCCAGTGGTTGGACGAGATAAAGCTAACAAGCCGGTACTCTGAACAGTCGTTGGAAGAGATAATGTTTTGGGGAAAGTGCGTTACGTGGTCACTTGTAGCGGCTGTAATAGGACTGGGGCTTGCAGTTGGAGGGTTGCTTCAACGACGAACGGCGTCACATGCGTTAAAAGAAATTGACTCTCAGGAAAAATAAGAGATCAACTCTGAGCACAAGATGCGGGGAGACCGAAGGACCAACCAATAGAACAAAAAGGGAGAATACGGTAAGCCAGACCAATCCCATCGTTCCCCTGTGACAGGCGGCAATTGTCGGAAGCATTGCCGCCTTCGTCTCGTAAGCGCGCCGTTATTACGGAGTCAATACCCTCACTGGCAGGCAACTCCGAAATTGCCTCCATGGCTTGTAGTGAGGTCCAACAAGCTAACCCAGCGGGCCCTCAACCCGTTGAAGTCCCGCTCCGTGCCGACCGGAACGTCGATCCAGTCCAGCATCCACAGCTTGGGACCGTTGACATGGACGCCGAGGATCTCGTACTGCTTCTTCAGCGCTTCGGGATTGACCTGATCAAAAGAAATGCGCCATGCGCATGAGCTTTGCCAGGGTCGGCTCATTTCAAGAACCAGGCGCAGGAATCGAATTGATCATTCTTTCCGCTTTCTTCTTTATTCATGTCTTCTTTGCGTCGTAGCCAGCCGTGATATACGCTTTTCGGCCTCCAAAATTAAATGATAACCGGATGCTTGAGAGCGGATCCTAAGGCGGGAAAGCATTGTTATTGTTTATTGTGAGCGAGAGGTCACGTCCCTTTTTGAAAACGTGGCTCTGGTTTTTTCACATCACGAGATCTTTCCTGAATATCCGATATCTCTTATGAACCCTGGCACCGAACTCCAACTCAATTTTGATAATGTCGTAATTGTCTTCGAGATTCCAACCGAGTTCAACATAGTCAAACGCTTTCCTTTCCCACACCTTGACAAGATGATCACACGCAAGGATTGGAAGCCCTAACCCTTGGTGA
>JBKQMK010000652.1:0-5594 GCA_052146735.1 Desulfomonilaceae bacterium
CTCATACGAGCCATGGCGGGGCTTGCCGGGGGGGTGGGCTTCTGCGGCGATATATGCGGGGCACTGACCGGAGGTGCGTGCTTGCTGGCTTTGTACGCGGGCCGCGGCACTGCGGACGAGGAAGAAGATCCGAGGCTCAACGTCATGATCAACGAATTGGTTGAATGGTTTACACAGGAATTCTCGGAATGTTACGGAGGGATTCATTGCCGAGAGATCCTTGGCGATGATCCGAGAAACCAGACTTCCAGATGCCCGGAACTTGTGACGCGAACGTATGAAAAAGTGAAGTTTCTGCTGCTTGAGAATGACCTTGATCTTTCTGAGGGACGGTAATGGCTTCTGAGGACAACAGCGCTTCATTCCAAACGCAAAGTCTTTGTCCGGAATGTCTGGCACGGATACCGGCGACGCGATTTGCGCTCGGGAATGACCTCTATATGAAGAAGACATGCCCTGATCATGGGGAATTTCAGGTAGTGCTCTGGCGTGGCGATCCATCCTACCTGGGCTGGGTGCGTCCAAAGATCCCTTGTTTTCCTGACAATCCGACCACAGAAGTTGACCAAGGATGTCCTTTTGATTGCGGACTCTGCCTGGAGCATCGCCAGCAGACTTGCACTGCGTTACTGGAAGTGACGCAACGATGCAATCTGAACTGCGCTTTCTGCTTTGCAGACGCGGACACCTCGCATTGGCCTGACCCGGATATCACAACGATTCGACGCTGGTACGAATCAATTCTCGCGAGCGGGAACTCCTGTAATATCCAGCTCTCTGGCGGAGAACCGACTCTCCGGGATGATCTCCCCGACATTGTAGCTCTTGGTCGCTCCTTGGGATTCGGGTTTATCCAGCTGAACACCAACGGCTTGCGATTAGGAACCGACCTGGTCTACCTGGAGAGGCTTAAGAATACCGGCCTGGCTTCTGTGTTCCTCCAGTTTGACGGAATACACGAAAACATTCACCGCAAGTTGAGAGGCGGCGCATTCCTCAAACCAAAACTGGCTGCGATTGAGAACTGTCGTAAACTAGGAATCGGTGTCGTACTGGTTCCCACCGTGGTTCCAGGAGTGAATGACCACGACTTGGGGGCCATCGTTGAATTTGCGCTAAAGAATCTCGACGTAGTGCGAGGAGTCCATTTTCAACCCGTGAGTTACTTTGGCAGATACCCTCAAGCGCCATCCGACCCGGATCGCATTACCATACCTGAGGTAATTCGTAATCTAGAAGTCCAGACCGGCGGTCTTGTCAGGTCTCAGGCTTTCAGTCCACCGGGCTGCGAAAATGCTCTGTGTTCATTTCACGGAAACTTTGTGCTCATGCCCGACGGCAGCCTGAAGCCTTTGACAGCCCACGATCCATGTGGTTGTCATGCAACCGGCAAGCAGCCTGACGAAGCTGCGTCAAAGACAAAGAGATTTGTCGCTCAAAATTGGTCCCTAGGGAAGAGCAAAACCTCACCATACGTCCAAGAGAGTTTACCAATGGGCGAGTGGGACGTGCTCTTGGAACGGGCCTCCACCCATAAGCTATGCATTTCGGGCATGGCGTTTCAAGACGTCTGGAACATTGATCTGGATCGCCTAAGAGATTGCTGCATTCATGTGGTCGGCCGAGATGGCAGACTCATTCCGTTCTGTGCTTACAATCTGACAAGCTCAGCCGGTCACTCCCTGTTTAGAAGGGGAGGTGAGCGATGAAGAAGACGCCCTTGGAAGATTGGATTGCGGAGAAGATACTGGGCCGCGGCGGTTGCGACCTCACTGGAGATAAGATTCGTGAATACCAGCTTGAGCGGCTGCGAGATACGATTGAGTACGTCAGAGAAAAAAGCCCCTTCTACCGGAGACGGCTCCAAGGATTTTCTGCTGCAGATCTGAAGGATTTCAACGATCTGGCCCGCCTCCCATTCACCTCGCCCCAGGACATGCGGGAAAACTGTCCGCAATTTCTTTGTGTATCACAGAGCGAAATCGAGCGTGTCGTGACGCTTCGGGCTGCAGACACACCTGAGAGGTCGAGACGCGTGTATTTCACTCGAGAAGATCTTGAACTCACCATTGATTTCTTTCATCACGGGATGTCAGCCGTCGTGGAGACCGGGCAGAGGGTGCTGATACTCATGCCAGGTCACAGGCCGGGTTCTGTGGGCGATCTCCTGGCCCGAGCTTTATTGCGCATGGGTGTCGAAGCTATTGTGCATGGCTTCGTAGAGGATCCGTTGAAGACCATCCGCGAGATAGTGCAACAGAAGACCGATTGCCTCATCGGCATTCCCATACAGGTGTTGTCCATCGTCAGAGATAGCGCAGCAAGGAAAATACCTCCCGGACAAATCAAGAGCGTCTTACTCAGCCCGGATGCATGCCTGAACTCCCCCTACGTTCCGCCTGCCATTGTGGACCAATTACGGCGGATCTGGGACTGTCCTGTATTCAGTCATTACGGAATCACCGAAATGGGCTTCGGCGGAGGAGTGGAATGCCGGGCATTCAGTGGATACCATCTACGCGAGGCTGACCTTTATTTTGAAATCGTGGATCCGGCTTCAGGCGGACCCATACTTCCGGGAGAGTTGGGAGAGATAGTCTTCACCACGCTTACTCGAAAGGGAATGCCCCTGGTCCGCTATCGAACCGGCGATCTCGCGAGGTTTGGTGAGGAACCGTGCCCGTGCGGAACTGTGCTCCGGAGAATGGAAAAAGTGCGGGGTAGAAAGCATGACATGAATTTGCATTCTTCTGTGTTTGGATATGAATCGGCTTCAATAACGAGTTGAGCTCTGGGTAGGCTCTGTTCAACGTCAGCGAAAATGGCAATCGAGATGGGATGTTTTGGTGTAGAAATGGTGACGTTGAGGTTGCACCGCTCATGATCTTAGCGATGCGCAGGGTACGTGCAAATTCCGTTCGCCCCTCTGCGAGGTTCCGGCAGTGCGTGAATCAGGACAGGATATCTGGAAAGTATTCTCTCGGTTGACCTAATACGCCTCATTCGGTCAAGCAAGGGAACGGTTTTGAGACATGCCAAGACAGATAACACGCAGGCACAGTGTACCACTACTGTGACAAACGCCGCCCGACCGGAAGCCGAAGCATCAGATGGACTTTTCCCAGCCTTGACCAAAGTCAGCTAGCGGCCTTATTTCCTCGATCTCAAAGGTTATCGCAGCGTGAATTATTTTGGCAGCGTTCTCTCCGGCT
Source organism: Desulfomonilaceae bacterium (assembly GCA_052146735.1). Lineage (GTDB taxonomy): Bacteria > Desulfobacterota > Desulfomonilia > Desulfomonilales > Desulfomonilaceae > CAWBBA01. The sequence continues at coordinate 3,213 of JBKQMK010000652.1, forward strand.
GCCTCTGCGATACGGCTTTTTACAGTGTCCAGTTTTTCTCCCGAAGTCTGGCAGTCAATCATCTTGAGATAAACCCGAACCCCTTTCAATTCAGGAAGCTTGCTGCCAGGCTCCATAATCAAGAAACAGGCAAGAGTGTTTACTTGAAGGTTGGCAAAAGTTCGATTCTTGCCCAGCCCCATGAATATGGTCTTCTCATCGATCATCCGAGGTGACCCGAAATAGCCGGAATCGACCTTGCCATTCTTGTCCGCCGTGCTCAAAATCCCGAGCCGCGGCTGCTTGTTGAAATACTCCATCAATTCTTTTGACATAATAACTTTCTCCTTGTTGTTGGTTATGCGACACTCGCTGGCCGCGTTCCGAAGCCTGACCTTCGCAGACATGATTTTTCCGTTGAATAAGATCCCTAACATCTCATTGGGGTGGCTGCGCTGCTTCCTCCCCAACACTGTCTCTCAATTTTCCCCTTGCCAGAGAAGCAAAAATTCCCAAAATACAGAGCACTGCACATACTGTGAATACCGCATCGACACTTTTCAAGAATGCCGGGTACAGCTTAGGGGTTATTGGAGTCCGGCCCATGGTCAGCGAAAATGCGAGAGTAGCAATCCCCATGCTGAACATCTGTCCCAGCATACGCATGGAGCCTACCACACCCGATGCAATGCCATAAGATTTTCTATCCACAGAGCTCATAATCGCGTTCATGTTGGGCGAAGAGAAGAGGCCAAAGCCGAATCCGACTATCAGTAGATCTGAAATGATGTACACAAGGCTGGTTTGAAAGCCTAGTAAAGTCAACCCCAATAGGCCCACGGCAGTTACGCCCATTCCGACTGACGCAATTTTTTGAGGCTCGATTCTATCCGAGAGCTTTCCCGCGATTGGTGAACATGCGGCCATGGTTAATGGTTGAACAATGAGGACCAGTCCGGCCATGCTAGGGTCAAATCCCTTGATGTACTGCAAATAGAGGCTCAAAATGAACGTTATAGCGAACGTAGCACTATAATTTATCAGAGCGGCGAGGCTCGAAAACGCAAATGCCTTGTTCATCGTAAACATCGTTATGTCGATAACAGGGAACTTGGCCCTCAGTTCCCACCATATGAATAGGACCAGAACAATGAGGCCCGTGAACAATAGGCCGCCGCTCATGGCCGAAGGTGGACCTGAAAGGCCAATCATGATTGTTGTGATGGCAATCCCGTACAAAAGAGAACCTAGAAGGTCCAATTTTTCGTCTCTTGCATCAGCCCATTCCGACTTCAGTTTGGTCACAGCCAAATAAGCTGTCAGTGCTCCCAGTGGAACCATTGACCCAAATACACTTCGCCACCCGTACATGTGGGTCAAGACTCCGCCTAGAAAAGGACCTACTGATAAGCCGATATAAACAGCCGCAACGATTAACCCGATTGCTTTACCCCTTTCAGCAGCCGGAAACACAGACGTCGCAATGGCAATGCCTGTGGCAAAAACCATGGCGCTGCCCATCCCCTGCATAATCCTGAACACAATAAGCATCGGTGCGTTTGCAGCAAAAGCAGAGAGAAGCGAGGAAAATGTGAACACCACGATACCAATAACGTAAATCTTTCTCCGCCCCAAAATGTCGCTTGCTTTCCCAAACGGCACAAGAAAAACTGCTGCTGACAGGATATATGAAGTTGAAAGCCAGGCAAGCAGGACGGCGTCGATATGGAATTCTTTTTGAATAGCTGGAAAGGCCACGTTCACCGATGATACCATCAGAGGCGTCAACAGAGAGCTCGAAACAGCTACAAAAAGTACGGCTCGTTTTGAGGTTTGGTCAGTCATGGAAATCTTCACGTATTCTGTTTACCAAGAACGCCAGCTTGCCCAAACGGGATTAGTCCGCTGAGGATCTTGGCATGGTGAACTCAATCGAAGTACAAGTGCTGGCCAGAAGGTTGCAACCCTCGGACCAGGGTCCATCTTCATCATGAACATGCGAGTAATACTTCTATCAGATAAGCGCTGCTTAGGATAGGGATTCTGCTGGTTGCCACACAGATGGCGAATGTGATCAAAGCCCAACATATCTCAGTGCAGAATTCGCTTGTCAGATCTACAGGATCAGGTCTGGACAATCTAGCAAGTGCGGACGTTAAGGAAGCGGGGCATTATGAAAGTCCAGTTGTCTATTTCACCGAACCTGGATCGCGTAACACCGGCCTGGTCCTTGACTCTGTTCGTCGGCGCTCCCATCAGCTCAACATAAGAACTGTACTAGGAGTCTGTCGGACTGGAAATTGAAGTCATCCATAATTTCCGACCGGTGTTTTCATAAAACTGCTGCAAAGTACCCATTCGGAACAGCTGGAAGGGGAACAGGCCGAAATTCCAACCTTAAAG
>JBKQMK010000653.1:0-5576 GCA_052146735.1 Desulfomonilaceae bacterium
CGGGCGTGGGATCATAAGGCTCCCACATTTCCGGTTGCCAGCTTTCCAGCTCTGGGGCGGGCTGGTCTTCAGGATCAAAGACAGCAAATCGGGCTCCGTAGTCTTCTCGCCAAAGTTTCAGCATCCATTTTCGTCTTTCCAGGGGATCGTCAGGTATGTCCATTGCGGCGCTCGATACCTGAATAGTTGCCGCTCACATTAGCACAGGCGAGGCATTCGGAGGAACCTTGTTTCCTGGTAGGCATAATCGGCTGCGAGATTCGTCTTATAAGGGGTCTAGAATGGATTCTCAGCTACGTTACGGTTTGGGGTATGTCTCAGTATGGCCGTTTTTGAAAGATTTGGAACCAATCCCAGCTCGGCAGCACAACGTCGCGTAATCATGTCGCTTATTGACAGATATGGTTATTCCAATGGGTTACAGAATCCTCGGACGTCCGGGGAATTAGGGGACGCCCTATGTGCCCTATTACGGAGGCCAACGTCGTCGCGCGTCACGATTCGAGATGGCAAGTGCATGTGGCATACGCCTTCTCCTTGTCCCCCGGCACTACCAAGACATTTTCAGGTGAGGGTCAAAAAAATTCCGGTTGACGCAGGGACGGATGGTGAGTTACGCTCAACTACGGGAGAAGAGAAGCCTTTTCAGTAACATGACGCCGGTCTTCTCTCCCTTGGGTCTTGTGGGGACCACACGGAAGTCTTTTCAATGAAATGGGTAATACCCAGCGGCGGTGACAGTGGAAAAAACTGCCTAAATGGTATGTCGCGGCATGACTCTGGCTCCCATTTTCGCTGACTTTGCACGAATATTCGCCAAGAGGAAAAAATTATGCGAAAAGCTGTATTGATGTTGTTGGGAGTCCTGGCGTTGCTTACAGCAGGAAATCAAGCCTTTTGCGAGAAAGGCGTCATGGAATGCAATGCAATTTATGAAGTCACGCTTATTCCGAGTGGCCCGTCCAGCAAAGCCATGACCGTGCTAAACGTCGAAGAGAGCGGATCCAGCAAGGCAAAGCGGGTCATCCTTGAGGGACACCCCAAGCCGGGAAGCATTATGCCGAACGGAAAGGGTGTGTGTTGGATCGAAATCGACGCGGTGGGAAAAATCGGACGGATTATGGATCGCAAGCCATAACCGTCACCCGGTCGAAAGCCTTGGGCCAGTGTGGATTCCAGCTTTCGCCGGAATCAAGGGGCTCTTGATCTGACCTCATTGCAGGCCGGAAAGCCTGCTCTGCATAGCAGCTGCTTATAATCCAAAAAAACGCTTTCATTCGATCTCCCCGAGGATATAGTAGCCTTCATCCGACTAGCCTCAGAGGTCAGTTCATTTGTCCAGAGAATCGGCACTGTCCTGGCTGTTCCGTGCTTCATTAGCGCCAGGTTCCACGGCCGATTTGCTCTGAAAAAATAATTTGAATAGCGTTCCCTCTCCAAGAACAGGGGTTAATTCTCTGATCGCGAAGAAAGGTATAAAAGCAAAAAATACCACAAGGCCACCAGCTAGCAATTCGTAATTGAATTGACTCAGAAGGTCATCGACAGCTTCCAGTGGACCTTTCCCATATATGAAACTTCCTATCAGGGACTCCATAACATTGAAAAGCCCTACACAAACGCTGAATAGAAACGCTTTATATGAAGTTGGAACAATCAAACGCTTGTCTTCAAACCCCCTACCCAGCCGTAGTTTTTCTGCCACCACAATTACTTTCGCCAAGACCAGTGCCTCAATCACGCTAATCCCATAATCCTTGTAGCTGATGTCATATTGAGCCAGTATCAATCTTCGATAATTAGCAAAGACTCCAAAAAAGAGCGCCAGATAAAGTACAGTTAACCAATACCTTATGAGTTCCCGGAGTATTTTCTGTTTCCAGCCTGTCGTTTTCTCATTCAAGATGCTCATTGGACGTATCCTTGTCCGTATCAAGGTGCTTCCTGCTCGATTCCACCGTGACGAAATTAGGTATGCTGCCCTTGCCAGTCCTCAACAACCTGTGCGGTCGTGAGTCCAAGGCTTTGCCCGCCCAGTTCATTTGAGACTCCGGCAGATCCCAAAGTGTGCCGTACATTGCTGTGAGCTTCCGATATCCTGAAGAGGATCCCTCTCGCGGCGAACTCCTTTCGCAAATCGGACAGCATGTCTGCGGCGGCCAGATCAATCCAGGGGGTTACGGCCAAAGAGCACACCACGAACCTGAGTGATGATCTACGTCTAGCGGCAAGCCCCATGATCTTTCTTTTGACCTCCTCAACGTTGTAGTAGAGTATGGAACCGTGGACGCGTACAGCCAACACGCCTGAGATTTCCTCGCTTTTGGGGTGATGCTTCAGCGATACGAAGGATTCTATGCCCGACAGGTTTCCGAGCACTGATATGTACGGACGAGAGCTCCGTCGAATTAGAATGAGCAATGAAATGATCGCCCCTATGAGAACACCTGCCAAGAGACCGAAGCCTAATACTCCCAGCAGGACCAGGATCGCAATGAAAAACTCGGTCCTGTCCACACGATAGTAGCGTCTCAAAGCCTCAACGTTGAACAAGCCTGCAACTGCCACCAGTACAATCGCGGCGAGCACGGGTTCGGGGAGGTTGTGAAGCAGACCGCTTAAAAAAATGGCGACGACCCCCACGATCAACGATGCCACCACTAGAGAAAACGGGCTCTTCGCACCGGCAGATTCGTTGACTGCCGATTGCGACATGCCTCCACTTACAGGGTATCCCTGACTGAACGCTGTTAGAAGGTTAGCCATCCCGATAGCCGCAAGATCTTGATTTGCATCAAACCTGTACCGATGCTTCTGCGCAAATACGCGACTTACCGCCATCGTTTCCACAATTGCTAAGAGGAAGCCCGCCAACGCCAGAGGAAGGAGATCATCTAGATACTGGGGCGGCACTGTCGGAGTCTGAAAATGTGGTAGCCCTTGAGGGACGTTACCCAGGATCTTGATGCCGTGGTCTGTGACACTGCCAACTGACATGAACACTACCGACGCTACAACCACGATCAGACCCACGGGCCGGTGAGGAATGTACCATGCACCGAGAATGAGTACTATGAGAGCGCAGCCGCCCACCAGCAGGCTGGCATGGTTTGCTTCCGGCACTAGTGACACAAAACTTGCCAGCCGCACGAAGAAATTATGGCCTTCGGCTGGCAAGCCAAGGAGCTTGGGCAACTGGGTGGAGGCGATGACCAGGGCAGCCCCAGCTTTATACCCGGTAAGAACAGTGTCGGACATGAAATGGACCAGCGCTCCGGCCTTGGTAACCCAGGCGATGAAGCAAATGATCCCTACATAGAGGGCGGTCATCGATGCTAAAGAGGCATACAGTGACGGATCGCCGTCAGCTAATTTGCCAAGTGTTGTAGCTAAGAGCAGGGAGATGGCTGAGGTAACAGCGACGGCCGTGTGCCGCGATGTACAAAAAGGTGCGAAGCCTAGACCTGCGAAGATGCAGGAGTAAAGACCGGCTTGAGGCGGCAAGCCAGCCAGGGAAGCGTATGCAATACCGACAGGGATTAGATAGGCTGCAAGAGTAGTCCCCGCGACGACGTCCTTTTGCAGATATTCGACCTTGTAAAAACGCAGCCAGCGCAAGAAGGGTAAGAATCGTGAGATTCCGGTGGAATTGTCCGACATAACGTAGATGTCCCTTGATCATTCTCTTTCTTCAGCTTCTTATAAAGCCGGCAAGAATTAATGTCTCCCACCATTTGCCAACAATCGACAAACCTCTTCTTTGCCTAGTATTTTCCTTGAAAATGATTGAACACCAGGTATAGAAGCGCTAATCCACTAACCTGCCAACTATCTCACCTATTTCACCCCGCCGTCTAATCTTTTCTTTCGCCCTCTCTGCCGAGGCAGGGTCCAAAAGTCCATGAGCCACATCGAACTTTTCCAAGTAATCGGTAATCACTCTGCCTAGGTGCATCCCAACAGAAAACCCCATCCACAATTCCATGAGTTTGCTCCTCAGGTGGGTGTCTTCACATTGGCCACATTCTATTGCATTGTCACACGAAATTCCACGTCCCTGTTGGCGAGAAGTCCGTCAGGACTCTGCTTTCAGACCCCCTTGGGGCACTTGAGGAGATAGAATGGAACCGCACGGGTGGATATCCGTCCAACGAGCGCCTGACTCAAATAGTCCCGCTCAAGAAGCCCACAACTGAAAGGGCGATAAGCTTGACTTATAGCAGACCAAAAGCATAATCAGTCACCACATGCCACACTTTTCGGTGGTTACTTTCCACGATATTCGACCGGTGGCCGGCAAGGAAGATAAAATTGCAAAGCGCCCTTGGAAAAGGTTCCGTTTCTTTGAGGGAGTGCATCTTTGAATGTAAGGTCTACTATGAAGACACCTATTGCATGGGCGTCGTGCATCATGCCAACTACTTGAAATACCTGGAGCGGGCACGTTGGGAATACCTGGATGAGCGCTTGACCGGCGTCCTGGGCTACCTCGAGCGTGGTTACTCGTTCATGGTACTTAAGGCAGAGATGGTGATTCATTCCCCGGCAAAATTGGGCGATCTGCTCTTGGTGCGTACCTGGATAGAGAGTACTTCCCGATTCGGAGTTGTAGCGAAACAGATAATAATCAAGAAGGGCGAACCAAGAGACTATTTGGTCACCGCCACAATTACATTCGTGTTGGTCGGAACAGAAGAACAGTTATTGGAGGTTCCTGATGAGTTTCACAGTCTTGTGAGGGGGCATTGAGATTAACCAGGTGCGGCTTCAGATGGTGCTCGAACAGTTGTTCCTCAGCCTTTGCGCAAACCTCCACTCTCAGTAAATTGGTCACCCCGGCCTTCGGGGGGCAAGCCAGATGCACAAGTATAATTGTCGCCGATAAGTTGACTGAGGACATACGGTGACGTATGCTCGAACGTGGTAAAAAAGGGCCTTTCTTAGCAACGATACGACGGCATGCTCTACTCCTGCCTTTTGAGGGACCATCCGGGGTCTTTTTCGGCATCAGAGGGGACCCTGCGGAGACAGGATTCCAGGGCAAACGCCCCAGAATGACAAGACCGCCGCATAATTCCGGCTAAACCGGTCGCGCCTCCGCTCGACTCGACCAATCCATCACAACTTGCGGCCTTGAAGGGGCTAAATATCAATGAGTGTAAATCGGCGGAAGCCGTGGTGGAATAACCATTGAGACAAGTTTGAAAATCCTGCTGTTTGCGACAGGAGATTTATATTTTGATATAAGGGGACCTACCAAATGACTAAAGAATCTATCAATGTGAGGCGGCTGCCGATGCGGCTTATGCCTGACTCGAGAAGAACGATAACCCGATTTTTCTGGCCCGGTGAGGAACGAGCGAAAAAAATAATCAAGCGAGTCAAACGATTATCACCGGATAACATCTCCGGACTTCTAAAGGACCTCCTCAAGCTATTCTCGCCTGTCAATCCGGGCCTAAAGGAGATTCTGATTGAAAACTATGAAATGGCTGCCGAGAACGTCGGCCTTGGCGATGAAAATGACCGCGATGTCCGAATGCTGATTGGCGCCTATTTTTCAATGGAATATGCTT
>JBKQMK010000654.1:0-5817 GCA_052146735.1 Desulfomonilaceae bacterium
CTATATCAATCCCTCTACGGAGAAGTTTCAGCGTGTAAATGGACTCCCTCTTGATGCCGCGTGATATGAAGGTTGCAATGACGCAACAAATCATGAGGGGAGGGATAATCCTGTAGTCCTGAGTGAGCTCAAAGATAATGAGAAATGCTTGAATCGGCGCATGAGTTGTGCCTGCCACCACTGCACCCATGCCCACTATGGCATATGCGCCTGGGTTAGCCGTGACGCTTGGGAACAAAGCATGCACCGCACATCCAAAGGCGCCGCCCAACATGGCCCCCATAAAGAGCGACGGAGCAAAAATACCCCCGGAACCGCCTGATCCAATGGTGATCGACGTAGCCAGGATCTTCAGGGGGACTAGGAGAACCAAAACGGTCCAGACCTCTTGATTCAGCAGCGCCTTTCCTATGGAGTCATATCCCACCGCCATTATTTGCGGATACCGCAGGGCCATGATTCCTATGACAATGCCGCCCAAGGAAGCCTTCATATAATCGGGTATCTTCCAATCGTCCCAAAGGTCCTCACTCTTGTAGAGCGCTACAATAAAGGTCACCGCCACTAACCCTGCCAACAATCCAAGGATGCAGTAAAATCCGATTTCCCAAGGGGATTCCAACTGATATGGAGGGACGTGGAAGGCAGGATAATCCCCCAGAAAAGCACGGGAAACGACGGTAGCGATCACCGAAGAGAGAATGATTGGCGTGAACGTCGGAAGCGCGAAGTCTGCTAATATTATTTCCAGTGCAAATATTGCTCCTGCTATGGGAGCATTAAAGGTGGCGGCGATGCCAGCCGCAGCACCGCAGGCTACAAGTACCTTCATCTCATTGTGGGAAAGTCTCAAAATCTGACCGAGAGATGAACCAAGAGCGCTTCCAATTTGGACTATGGGGCCCTCTCGTCCGACAGAGCCGCCTGAACCTATGCACATCGCGGAGGCCAAGGTTTTTACAATGACCACTCGTTTTCTTATGACTCCGCCCTTTCTTGCGACGGCATTCATCACCTCGGGTACGCCGTGGCCCTTGGCTTCCCTCGCCAAGAAGTACACGAGAGGGCCGACGAACGCTCCTCCAATAGCCGGTCCCAACATCACTTTCCACCACGGCAGCGCCTGAACTACTGCCGCGAGATCAGATCCACTGCCGTATACCAGCGTCTGAAATAATCCAATGAGATACCTGAATGCTACGGCTCCAAGTCCGCCCAGAAGCCCGACCAACATCCCCAGGCCGGGCATCATTAGACCGCCGGTGTAGTAAAAGATTTTTTCACGAGATATCGTATATCGACCTGGAATCGACTCGCTCACATGATCGGACGGCGAAAAAGCAGATGAGGCTTCCAAGCCTGGGTGATGACAAAACATACTCTGTCCCCACTCAAATTGTGACGCCAAGCGGTTCGTCTTCAATTAGAGATAGCATATCCAAAAGTGATGGTCCATCAAGTGCCTTGTTCAACTAGCATTGGGCAGGAAAAGGGCAAATGGGGCGAGTGTGGGCACAAGGGGTGGAACTAGTTTGGCTGTCCGCAGGCAGGTCGCTGGCAACAACGGTTGATGTGGGGCCAATATAGTGACCGGAAACCGACGGCATATCCTCGGGAATGATCAAAGTTATGAGTCAAATAGTGCCCGAGAGGTAAATCAGCGAAAAGCTGTTTCAAGACTGTAACGGCCAGGCCAATCCATTTGCGAAGAATGCCGGCCTTTAGACAGGAATTGACTCAACGGAGGTACCAATCGGAGGCGGGCCTTGACTCCATCCAGGCGCGTCTTGAAGAAACGGACGGCGGCCTGCGTCATGTCTCCTTCTCCACCTCCCTACACAGCATTAAAAAGGACATGGATTCCAATTAGTGAAAGTCCGTAAATGAATATCTCTTTGAGAGTCTGGTCGGGAACTTTGTCGGCAATCCGCGGACCGATTTGTCCTCCTACCAGAGCGCCCATCGTACCGAAGAGCGCAATGCGTCCCGAAAATGAGCCTCCCGCAAGCATATGTAGTGAGAAGGCAGCAGCGGCATTTATTGTCATTACAACGAGACAGGCTCCGATGGCTGCATCCATTCTCAACCTGAGGCGGTTTCTAAGGACGGGTACGAGAAAATCTCCGACCCCGACGGAAAGAAGTCCCGTAACAACGGACAGAGTAGGCGGGGTCCATAGATATGGAACTACCTTACGCAACGAAACTTCTTTGGCTGGCAAGAAATGCTGATCCTCTCTCGCAAGTACAAAGACCAAACCACACGCCATACAAGCCAGACCCACAAGAAAAACCAGTGATTGAGGGTTGACCACTCCTTGGAGCCACACACCGAACGCCACCCCTGGGAATGCAGACGCCGCCAGTATGAGAGCCAGTCGTATGTCAGTCTTATCTTGCCGTATCGTTGCTACGCCTCCAGAGGCCATACCAGCAATCTGGATAACCAGAGATGTCATTATCGCTATCGGAGGTGTGAGTCCGGCCACTAGTACTAAATAGGGAACCCATAATACTCCGCCTCCCAGTCCGACCATAGTTGCAAGGGTTGCTATCGTGACTCCCACAGGGAAGGTCAACATCTGCGTTGTCATGCCTGCTCCTCCTGGTTTGCATCGAAAGGACCGGGCAACAGGTTCAGGTGTCGTGCAATATTCTTGAAACTGTCAAGTTTTGTTTCAATGTCATCGAGTCGCTTTCTTGACTCAGGATCTGCCGCCCATCGTTGCCGAAGCGCGGCAAGAGGGACTCGTAACGATTTCTCGGTGTGTGATCCAACGGCCGCGATTTCCTGAATGTTACTGGTAAGGGCGTTTATGGTCTGTCCGATGAGACCGATCTCATCTCTTGTACGTATAGGTATAATCCTGCTGAGATCGCCATCGGCAATGATTTCCGCTTCGTTCACCATCTGCTGGAGGGGTGTGGTGATTTTTCTCACGAACATGACCAAAACGATAAGGGTCTCCACGGCTTGAACCACGAACATCAGCACAGCCTTGTTCCGTAGGGACTCGATCCCATGCTTTACAGAGTCAATCGTCTCAGATACGGGCAGGGATGATTGAGGAATCATTTCTCCTATGGCCCAGATGAACTCAACGGTTATCAAGAGGGAAGCCACGGCTATTAATAGGAAATAGTTTAGCATCCTTCTTTCCAAGCTCGACCGTTTCTTCATAAAGAAATCTCCTTACATAAACGAGGGAATATTTGGGTTCTCCAGGAAAAAAGTCCCCGCAAAATCAAGGGGAGATGCTTTGCGCAGTCATCTCGGGGACATTCATAAATTCTCCAGAACCGGACGGACGCTCAGGGGGCAAAAAGAACAGAGCCGGTCATTCGTAACCGGAGTTGATCAAGAGGATGCCCTGATGGATTTCAGGAGGCGGTCACTTCGCTCTCTTCTCGGTAGGATAGAGACAGATTTTGTCGAATAATCCTGTTTGGCTATTGCCGGTGCGGGTAAGCTGACTGTGACCAGATCCTACAGGCCCTGTTTCTTACTTATTCTTCACCTTTGGCGATTTTTTCTGGAAAACTGCAGTCAAACAGACAAATCTCCTTCTTCCCCATGACCTGCCAACAGTCTCTCCCATGATTGGGGTAAGCCGGACAATTCTCTCTGGTTGTTGGGGGACAATTCTTAAACTCCCAGCAAGTCTTTTCACTCATTGCCGCTCCCTCCGCGTGATAGTAAGCAGTATTTGCCTAAGCATCCATACTCCTGGTTCAAACCTTCATCTGACTGGCATCACAAGGCAAACGCCGGTATTTGCATCTCATCAGCTATTGAATAGCCTAGAGGATAGCTCCAAATGGAAGAGGAATTCGATTCCGTTTCTTAACGATGTCGCAGGCCAAGCAATTCTCCCGGTTCGGCTTCATCCTACACCCGTGACATTGCTGAACCAGATCAATAGCCTCCTCCAGCTCTTCCCTGAGCTCCTCATATTCTCCGATCTTCTTGTTCATGTCACATAAGCGGTCTTGAAGACGCTTCAGTACCACCGGATAAGCCTCATTGCCCGTCGGTTTTTCTCGTCTAACCTGATATAGAGCCTTAATCTCGTTGAGCGACATTCCTAGGTTCTTGAGTTTTTGGATAAAACGAACGGTATCCACAATGTGGGGTTCAAAGAGGTAGAAGCCACCAGGACTTCTCTCCGCAGACTCTATCAGGCCCTCTTCTAAGTAATAACGGACGGTTCGTATAGTGGTTCCTGCTTGAGAGGCAATCTCGCCGATTTGCAGTAGTTGTCGCTGCGCCGTCATGGTTGGTCTCCACAGGTTAATTGAACCGAGCCTCACCCAAAACTTGGCATGGCGTTCGCGACATGCAGAGTGAATCATCTGCAAGGTGATTACTATACAGTTACGTAACTGTTCACCATTGTCCGGCTCATGTCAAGAGCAAAATGGGTCTTTGATGGATTACAGTTCGACGCATCTCCAGTCGTGAACGTGGCGAGACGCTCAGGGCCAGACCTCCTCCACCCATTCTTGCAGGTTCGCCTCATTCCTCACAGAATCCAATCCACCCTTTCTCGCCAGCTCCGCCAAATCGTCAAAGGATGAACCGGCCTGGTACACGAGGAAGGTTTTGGATAAGTTGTTGGTGTTTTCTATTTCCAGAGACAATTCTCCCTCTTTGTCATATTTCCCATGTCGGGGGCGTTGCTTGACAACGAGGTGGGTCCAGGCGACATGCCGATTCGGCAGTGTCCCGATATCAGCTCTCGTGGTTGACAAATGAGGCAAGAGAGTACGAAATTGAAGGCAGACCTGTGGACGGTGGTTCAATGGCGGTTTCTCTTTTTTTCACACAACCGAATTCTGGGAATTCTCGACACTCGTTGGGAGATGGGACCATCACATCAGATTTGAACCGGCGATGGGAGCCGTACTGCCTCAGTCGTAAAGTACCCGTGAACGTGTTTCTAATGTTGTCCACCGAGGAGCGCCCCGATCCCCAAAGGGAAATAGCTTGGCATCTTCAGAACCCCCTTGACGAGCGCATAGCGCTCGTAGCTACCACCAAGAGATCGGATAATCTGGAAAAAGGAAAGAGCATCGTGGCTTTTCACGGAAATGCCCAAATAAGAAACGCGTATTTTGGCCATGCCTTACTCTATACCAACTTAGACCCTGGACCAGTTTTTCGGGATCAGGCCAGTTCTCATATTGGTCTCCTGTGGGCTTCAGAGTCGGCCACAACTCTAACTTGGAATTTGGATCAGTTTTTGTGGGCAGGCGAGAAGAACCGATCAAAGGCGGGGCCCGACTCGGTGCAGGCGCATCTTGTAGAGGCGACGGCGAAGAGCGTGATGAACGACGACGTATTTTACGCCCCGGAGGGATGCCAGGGCCGATTTGAGCCACGTCAGTTGAAGCGTGGAGATAAGGCCGGACGTCCATGCAGTGCGAGCGAGTCGCGCATCTGGTGACATCGCAGGTCGCCAAGCCTCGATCCGTTCGAAATTGGATGCGAGGTGTTCAACCCCTTGCCACGCGATGCCTGTGGCAACTGAACCGTCTTGGGGTGTAATGCTGTCCAGAAGAACCAACTCCCGCCCCGATCTCTTGAACAGTAGCAGACTGTCGTTTGGGGCTGGTTTGCTCTGTCGCTGGCCGCCTCCGGTCAGCAATCCAGCGGGCATGGCTACTGCCTGGTGAGCCACATGCGTGTGACGGTCATAGGCGTCCGGATAGAGACGCCACACACCCAGAGTTTGATCCGCGTAGAGCATCTCGACCAGTTCGCGTAAGCCATTCTCCTTACGAATGACCTCCGCGCGCTTGTGCGAACAGTCAACAT
>JBKQMK010000655.1:0-2667 GCA_052146735.1 Desulfomonilaceae bacterium
CACGTGGAATTTGATGTCATAAACAGCATGCGAGGTCTTACGGTAGTTCTTCATAATACCGCAAGCCTACTGAAGTCTTCGCCTAAAGGCGAGGGATTTTCTCCCATTCCCCGAGGGGGACATTAAATCACCCCTCATCCAGCACTTTACGAACCTGTCGGAGCGTCCAAGAGTTTCGTTGTTGACCATTTGACAATTGTAGTCTGTGACTGCAAATTGTTTCTTGAGTGACTTGCCATTACTGCTATGTCTTGTGTCGAAGCGCCGGTCGTTAGCACTGTCTCCTCGGCGCTTCGTATTGGCTCAACGCACACTCTTACGCAGTTTTACAGGCATATTATCCTGGCGATTCTTCGGCAATCGGGAGACTAATAATAAAAGTAGTGCCTTTCTCCTTCGTGCTTTCCACGTCAATGGTGGCACCGTGCTGCCACATGATTCCGTAAACGACGCTTAGACCAAGGCCAGTACCCTGACCATCTTTCTTGGTGGTATAAAACGGCTCGAAGAGCTTGCTCCTGACATTCTCCGGAATTCCCGGTCCGGTGTCTTGGATTCTTATTATTAAGCTCTTTCCATCCGGAGACGGTTCAGCTGACACGGTTATGAGCCCGCCGTTTGGCATTGCCTCCACGGAGTTAAGAATAATGTTGAGCAGTGCTTGTTTGATCTGGTCGCCGTCACAGTGAGCAATCGGCGTGATTCCGGGTTTTTCGATACGCAGACTTATGCCCTGAATTTTCATCCGATTCCCTATGAGCAAGGCTATGTCTTCAAAAATCGTCGTCAGATCTACCGCAGATTTCCTAAGATTCTTCTTGCTGGCGAACGAAAGAAGCCCTTGGACGATTTTTCCGCATCGCTCAGATTCGGCGGATATCAAGTCCAGATAAGAGCGGAACCGCTCCATTTCCTCCTGAGTTAAGGACTCTTTGTCGAAAGATTGCCTCATCAGTTTGGCAAACGACAGAATTCCTTGAATAGGGTTATTGATTTCATGCGCAGCTGAGGACGCCAACTTTCCGAGAGCAGCCATCTTCTGTTGCTGGAGTGTATCGGTAAAACTCCTTTGAATATACCGGGCCTGTCGATTCAGTACCGGCCTCATCTGTTTAGAGACGTCTCTCCAGACTATCATGACATTCTTTTTGCCGCGTTCATCTTCTGGCAACGGATACGAATTTATGGTGAAGTACCTGCTTGAGCCATCGTCCCTGCGCTCCTCTCTGACAGTTATGACCGCTCGCCCCTTCTGGATAACTTCCCGCACCCCACATCTCTCCCCTCTGCTGTAGCAGGGTTTCAGCTCCTTCCTTATGATCCAATGGCACAGCCTGCCAATGCAATCCTCCTGTGACATTTTCGTTCTTTCCAGAATGGCGTTGTTTATCTCTAGAATCTTCAGATCCTCATCGACTACCATTATGCTCGTTTCCGGTCCGGACATAAGTACTTGCTTCATCAGTTCTACAGTCTGAAGCTTTGCGCGGGCAGAGGCCAGTTCACGCGATACGTCTTTGAACCTCCTGATCGGAGAAAAGCAAGCATCGAGCACAAGCGCCAATCGTTTCATGGTGTGGACCCACGTTGGTTGGCCTTTTTCGAGGAGGTCGAATAGTTCTTCCAAGAGGCTGTCAAGCTGGTCAATATTCTCCTTGGTTATAAAAGATACTGCTCCACGCAACATTGACTCCATGACGTTCCCAGGGTCGAGAGTATGGGCTGTAAGCATCACGGCAGGGAAGTTTTGCTCCACTGCAATGTCCAGAAGATCGAGACCCCTGACGCCCATTATGTCAAGGATTACCATGTCGTACGTTTCGGTATCGAGCAGTCTACTGGCCGCTTCAAAGCTTCCGGCTGTCTGGACTGAATAGTCAGAGAGGACTTCCTCAACTGTTTCCAAAACGTCCGGTTCATCGTCCACGGCGAGGATTCTTTTCATTTTCCTTGGGGTCCTTTTGCAAGGAGTATGGACTTCCGCGCTAATTTAGCCTAAGAAGGACTTTTGACCCTAAATTATAAGGCAGTCTTGCTTTTTCGGGGGTCTTGGCGCAGTTGCCCGATCAAAGAAGATACTCTTGGCCCTGCAAAGGTCTACGTATCCCCTCGCACAAGACCCGACAGAGGCAATACCGTCGTCATGTTGATGAATATGCCTCTTGCGTCACGTTTCATAGCGTACCTGCCCGCACTCCCCTCAGTCAAACAAAATTAGCGTACCTGGTCGTCATTCAAACGCGGGCCGGAAGTGCCGTTGGACCAAGGGAAAGCTCGGACGTCCGATTTTTCGATAGCCTATTGAAATGACAATTCTGCCTATAAACGCCATGATTCTGGAATATTGACCCAATTTGATCCGAATGTTCGAAAAACGGCCATGCTAAGATATACCCCAATCTTTAACTTCGCTTAAAATCCATTCTAGACCCCTTATAAGACGAATCTCGCGGGCAGGCTGACCTGTGGTAAACTTCCCTGACCCTGGATTTGAGAAAAAAGAGATGAACATCCCCGACGATCCCCTAGAGCGTAAAAAGTGGATGCTGAAACTTTGGCGAGAAGACTACGGAGCCCGATTTGCTGTCTTTGATCCTGAAGACCAGCCCGCCCCAGAGCTGGAAAGCTGGCAACCGGAAATGTGGGAGCCTTATGATCCCACGCCCG
>JBKQMK010000656.1:0-4025 GCA_052146735.1 Desulfomonilaceae bacterium
ATTGTGTCGAGAAGACACGCGGGAACGGATAGCTCGTATGGAACAGAGTAAGCAGAGTGATCGCTAAAGAACCGAGGGGCTGTCGCCCTCTACCGATTTCCGCCGACTCGTCCAGAACTTCGACGCAGCGGATAAACAATCAGCTATCCTGGAAACATCGTCGTGGACCAGTATGCCGAGTGAGCGGGCTTCCTGACGGAATCGCTCCGATCCCTCTTGTAGCCCCATGAGCCAGAACAAGAGAAGCTTTCCGCTTTCATCAGCCCTTTTCTTCAAGTCCGCGAGGTCTGGCACGCCCTCACCCAGTCCAGCCACGAAGTGGATGAGGAGCACATCCACGTTGGAGTCATTCAAGACAGCGGAAATGGCGTGGTTAAAGGCAACATCTCGGCCATGCGAGGACACAGCCGGGAAAAGGTCTACGGGGTTGGACACCGGCATCCAGGCGGGAAAGACTTCACCTATCGCCTTTCTGGTTTCATCTGAAAGCTGGGCTACGTCAAGTCCGCGTTTTTCCAGCGCATCGCAGGCGAGAATACCGGCTCCGCCGCTCAAAGTGACGATGGCCGTACGGCAGGCAGGATTGATAGGGCGAATCACGGTCAAAGCATTGGCCACATCCATCATTTGAAAAATCTCGTTGACCAAAGTGACCCCGGATCCTTCCAGGACGCTAGTCAAAAGGCGGGCGTTGCCCGCGAGGCTGAACGTATGGCTCTTGGCCGCGATGGCTCCGGCTTTGCTTCTACCGCCCTTAAGAACAACGATGGGTTTGGTCGATTTTTGCACCATTTGGGCAAAGAGCCTTCCACGGGGAATGGATTCCAAGTACAATGCGATCACATCCGTGTCAGGATCCTTCAGCAGGTATTCGAGCACATCGCATTCATCCACATCCGCCCTATTCCCGATAGAGCAGGCCTTCGCGACACCAATGCCCCTTCGGCCCAGTTCAGCAAGAAAAATGGCAGACATCATACCGCTCTGGACGATCAGAGAGATCCGGCCTGGAAGCAGGCCTTCGTTACGCACACCTGGGTGCATAAAGGTAAAGAAATGCTTGTGGGGAACATCTACCACTCCCATGCAGTTTGGTCCCCAAATTCGCATACCTGCACGTTTGGCGATCGCGAGGCACTGGTCCTGCAATGCTAGACCGCTTTCGCCGGTCTCGGCAAATCCTGCACTCTCGATGATGACCCTCCCTACCCCTTTTCCTGCACAGGCATCCAGCACGGAGGGGACCGAGGCTGCCGGCACCAAGATGATTGCCAGGTCTATACGATCAGGAATGTCTTCCACGGAGGGGAAACAAGGAATGCCTTCAATTTCCTTATAATTGCGATTTACCGGATAAATCCCTCCTTTGAAACCGGAAAGCAGATTGGCCACCACAAACCTTCCTATATTACGCTTGCTGGCTCCAATGATCGCTACGGAGTTGGGGCGAAAAAATATATCCATAGAGTGGTGTACCCTCACATTACAAAATCGTCCTAATCGGCGCCTGGAAACTTTGGCGGGTCTTTCTCAAAGACTTGTCTGGCGATGGTGAGTCCCTCAATGCAAACCGGCATTCCGCCGTACGTGGACATTTGTAGGATAACTTCAGATATCTCAGCCTTGCCGGCCCCAGCGCGAATCGCAGCGATGATGTGACTTTTCAATTCATTGACGCGGTTCAACACACACAATGCTGCCACAGCGCAGAGTTCTCGCTCTCGCTGGGTCAGCACGTCACGCGCATAGAGATTGCCGAACACGTGATTGATGATATCTGCGGGTATGTCAAAGTAGCCGAACAGCTCTTTGAGTAATTGAGTTCTTGTGCGGCCCACGAGTTTGTTGGACACCTCGGTCGGTTCGTCACCTGGGTGGATATCCGCAGCAATTGCCACCTTCGTCTGGTCGTTCGGCATCACCATAGCTGTCTCCTCTGTACACAGGTTTTCTCATAAACCAGCTTCGCTGGCCTATACAGATTTTTCATACCGGATCAAAAGCCTGTATCTTCTCCAAGTGCTCAAGCATCTTGAGATACTGTCTGTCTCGCTTGATGAGGATTTCTTCCTCGGTGCGACCTCCATAATCGTAAATACCTTTGGAGGTCTTTGCGCCAAGTTGGCCTTGTTCCACTTTTTCCTCTACCAGAGGAACGATTCGACCATGTCCCTTCATGATATCAGCCACCAAATCGAGGCCGGTGAAATCGACCGATTGCACCACCCCTACGATCGGAAGTCTAATCCCGAGGCTAGCCTTGACGGCCAAATCGATCTGTTCAGGCGTCGCCCACTCCTTCTCCAACATCTCCCATACGGCTTTCCCAATACTGTTTTGAATCCGGTTGACAATGAAGGACGGAACGAATTTTTTCAGCACCAGGGGCTTCTTCCCGATCCTCTTCATCAGTTCTGTAGTGAATGTGACTACCCTTGCATCTGTGTCCGGTCCGGGTACCACCTCCACCAAAGGGATAATATGTGGCGGCGCGAACCAGTGGGCTACAATAAGGCGTTCCGGCGCTTTTACCCGGGCGATCTCGAAGATGTTCAATGATGAGGTATTGCTGGCCAGAACAGTATCTTGAGGGCAGATTCCATCGAGTTGTCTAAACACATCCCTCTTAATTTCAGGCACTTCGCTCACGGCCTCCAGGACAAAGTCTGCTCTGTGTGCCGAAGCTGTCAGATCGGTTGATGGACGTATGCGGGCCATAATCTCCGGTATATCATTTTCGGGCACGCGGCCGAACTCGGCCAATGTATGTAAATTAGTCCTTATGAGGGACATGGCACGCGTAAGCGCCTGTTCGCTCACATCCGCAAGATCCACTTCAATACCGGATTGGGCAAAGACCTGGGCGATGGAATGCCCCATGACCCCGGCCCCGACTACTAGGGCAGTCCTGACATTACCAGCATCCATGAAGGCCGCTCCTGTCCGTTGAAATCTCCCGTACTATCGTTATCAAAAAGATCGACATGGCGAAGACCTTTCATCCCCGTTCACGCCACACTTCATCTGGGTGTGACATACTGTTCCTGTTGGCGGCGCATGTAATGGAGCCAGCGTTCATAGTTGTCGGCCTTATTCCTGAAGTAATCCATAACTTCCGGATGGGGCAGAATCAGAAACTCCTCCTTTTCCAGTCCTGCGATCACATGTTCCGCGACTTCCTCCGGAGAAAGGGCTGTTTGCATGAGCAGCTTCCCGACGCCCTCCGTTTCTTCGGAGAGCATTCCAGTTCTTACTCCCAAAGGACAGAGACAACTCACTTTGATGCCATGATGGGCATGGGTGATTGAAAGCCATTCAGCGAAGGCCACAGAGGCGTGCTTGCTGATGGCATAAGGTGCTGCACCAACGGTAGTAAGCAACCCTCCGGCTGAACCCGTCTGTAACAGGTACCCACCGCCGCGTTCGAACAGAATAAATCAATCGGGCCATAGGAACTGATGGCGATCTCCACCAGTTTTTGGATGTCCGCCTCTTTGCCGACATCTGCCGTCACGGCAAGACCACCGATCTCCTTGGCCACCTTTGCAGCCCCTTCCCCATTGTAATCGGATACCACGATACCCTTTGCCCCCTCGGCGGCGAAACGCCGGCACAACCCGCGGCCGATCCCGGAGGCACCACCGGTGACCACTACAACTTTATCCTGAATCTTCATGAAATCTCCTGTTACGTTAAGCCCTCAATAAGAACTCATGAATTTCTCCTTTTGCTTCGACGCCCTCAGTGATGTGCAGAAATTCATTTGCCCTTCCAATTAGGAGGCCTTTTTTCGGCAAAAGCCTTGGGCCCTTCAATGAAATCTTCGGATTGATACATGGCAAGCTGCCCTGGAAACTGAGTTGATATGGCCTCCTGCAAGGTAACGTTCAACCTTTTCACAGTTGCTTCCTTGGCTGCACGGATGCACAGAGGGGCGGCAAGGAGAATTTCCGCGGCGATCTTCTCGGCAGTTGGAATCAATTCCGCTGGAGGAACGACTTCTGCGACAAGCCCATATTGCATGG
>JBKQMK010000657.1:0-5411 GCA_052146735.1 Desulfomonilaceae bacterium
GGAACCACCTGCGGGATCACCGTCATAGCAAACAAACACTTTCTTGATTTGTCTTTTTCCGAGGAGAGGCAAAGAGCCATTCAGCCCTTGAGTCCCCAGCGTGGCTACAGCATTTGGAAAACCGTTGTCTATAAGTGCCAGAGCATCGAACACGCCTTCGACAAGAATCATCTCATGGGCGCGGGGATTCCAATTGAACAGGCCGTCTCCCACTCTTATTCTTCCGTTGGGTAACCTCCAGTGCCGCTGCCCCCCATTATCACTCAGGGACCGGCCATAAAGATCGACAACTCGTCCGCGATTCATGACAGGCACTATTACATGATCCTGAAAGAAATCCGTACCGTCGCTCTTCACTAATCCGTTATACAGGATCGTGTCCGCAGTGAATCCTTTTTCTTCAAGCGCCTGACGCAAATCCGTCCTACAATGAGTGCGCCCTATCATAAATCTCTGGGCGGTCTCGTATGAGATTCCTCTTTGCGCCAGATAAGGATCATCAGGTAAAAGCCAGTCGTGATAAATCTGTGCGGTCACGCGAAGACAATCACCGACCCGGCCGTAGACTTCGGGATCGAATCCATTGTTACTCTGATAAGCCTTCATTCCCGTTTCTGCTGCCAGCGAATTGACCGCTTGTATGAATGACCAGCCCTCCACGTGCTGCACCAAACTGATCACGTCGCCGTGAGCATTACAGCCAAAGCAATGGTAGCTTTGGGAGTCCTCATAAAATTTCAGACTCGGGGTCTTTTCATCGTGGCCATTGAAGCAGTCAGCCTGTCCCTGCTTGTTCACATTGATGCCATGAAGCTCAGCCGCCTGAATGATGTCCAGTCTGCTCTTCAGCTCTTCTATGAAATATGCAAAATCATGTCTTTCGTCCTTTCTAGCCCCTACAGGGCTTGCGTTTGAATTAACCATCCTTCTTCCTCTTATAGATAGTTTGATATGTGGGAAGCTGCGCCGCAAAGCCGATGCTTCCCGCTTCTTTTTTGTGGGCGGGCTACTGGAAAAGCAGCCCTATCCCTTAGTCCTCAATCACCTCCTCTTCATTGAAATAACGCTCGAACGCCTTACGGAGGTTGAGACCCTCTTGATCAATTGCTTTGAGGACACGCTTGATGTTCGGAATAGAAGCTTCCTCTATGACTCGTGCCCGCACCTTTCCGAACTGAATGCGTCTCTCCGGTATCAATCCTTTCTCCATCCAACCTTTAAGACGGCTGGGACTACAGCCCACCAACTCGGCGGCGCTGGCTAATGTGTAAAGCTCCATGATAAATCCGCCCGTGAGCTCGATATGTTCTGAAGCCAAATCTCTGGCTCTGTACTCTGAACATGGAAAGATAAAGCAGTGACCTCGGTTCAGAGCCCTCGGGACAAGGCTTCCCCCTGTTCCCCTTGTAGCGTCTAGGTTTTTTCTGTGATCAGATGTTCAGAGTGCGGAGTCGAAATTTGTACCCCTATATATTATATAGTACACAAATCCATCTCTAACTGCATTTTTCTGGCGGCTTACAGAGCGCCTTTATGTATACCGACGTGAAATTACAGGGGTACTTTTCTTGCATTTTCTTGTCCTCTGCGCCTGTCTGCTGGAACTCTCCCGACGTCGGGAGAGTTAAATTTAGTCCGGAATGTTATTTGTGGGTCACTTGCCAAATATTCTGATTAGCCGCTACGCCATTTGGCGCACCGGTACCTACCTCTGACAAGCGGTTTTCGGGCGATGATTAACGCCGAATATTCTTATTGACTGGAAGCCTTGCGGTGAGGTACGCTCAACACCAGACTGTAATCAGCTTTTTTGTCAGCGTGACGACGGTCTTGCCTCTATCGGGCCTTGTGGGAGGAGATACGGGGACCTTCCCGGGGTCAAAGTGACCATCCTGCGACCGGTTGCCAGCCCAAGAACCTCGAAAATGTCAAGACTGCCGCATAATTCGAGAGGACTTTGTCACATCTATCTACATCGTATCTAAAGAGGTGGAGATGAAAACACGAACTACTGTGACGGCAGTTCTGATTTTGGCTTTGCTTTTCTCTTTCGCAATCGTCCAGGTAGCTTCGGCTCAAGAGCCGATTACGGTTGGGATGAGTCTGTCCCCCACCGGGCCCCCGAGTATTGCGGCAACGACCGAGGTGCTTGAAGCCGGCATCAGAGATGCTCTCGGGATAGCCAACGATGAGGGAGGAATCAACGGCAAGAAACTCCGGCATGTGATGCAAGACGATCAATACAAGCCAGATGTCGGGGTGAAAGTTTTCGAAGAAATCGTGGCCAAATACAAGCCGCTCTGTTTTTTTGGGTCAGGCACGCCGGTGGCATTGGCTACCGCCCCGCTGATCAAAGATCGCTACAAAATCCTCTATACCTCTACCTCATTTTCAGCAAAACTGGCGGTCAGCGGTATTCCCTCAATGTTTGTGGTCGGACCCACTTACGGGGACCAGTTCGCTGTTGCTCTCAAGTACATCGCTCAGTTGAAGAAAGCCGCGAAAATAGCATTTTTCTACTCCAAAGGTGCATTCGGCGAGGATCCTTTAGCCTATGGCCGTGTCATGTGTCAAAGGTTGAAACTGGACTTGGTCGGTGAAGTGGCAGGGGACATCAGAGGCGGCGACCACACAGCTCAAATTGAGGAACTCAAGAGCAAGAACCCGGATTTCGTCATTATGCAGGGTTGGGTCGGCCCCTCGAACGCCACCTTGATCAAGCAATGCCGTGATCTTGGATTGAAGAGCCAATTTGTCCTCGCACTTTGGGGGGCGGACAAGAGCGTCGTGGAGGCATTGGGGCCTGATGGACCGGAATTCCTGGCAGTGAGTCCCTATGCTTACTGGTGGATGGACGATGTGCCGATGATCAAGACCATCAAGGCCTACACGGCTAAGCATTATACTGATGTCAAGTTCCGCCCCTTGATGTATTTCGTGGCATTCACCGCGGGGAAAATTTTTGTGGAATGTCTCAGGAGGGCGGATGCCGCCGGACAGTTAAATGACGAGGGAGTGACGAGGGCTTTGCAATCCTTAAGGGAGTTCGATACTGGGGGGCTGACACCACCATTGACCATCAGGAGCAACAGATTTCCCGTGGCCCGAGTCTTGAAGTCGAATCCGACAAAAGGAATATTGGAGCCAGTTTCGGACTGGATCACATTTTATTGAGAAATCCAGATGGGGAGAGAAGCGAACCGCATCGCACGCGGAACTCCACCAGAGCAATGAGTTTGTTCAGCTTGAAGAGCATGTAGCCCTCAGACGAAATGGCTGACGGAGTAGATTGCCTCGGATCTGTAAGAGAAAAAGCTTCTCCAGCACAGGTGTATACGTATCCAAAACGAGAAATCCTAGTCCCCTACTTCAACTTGGCGGTGTCGAGGACTTCTTGTAGGCGGGTACTAGAAAGACGGTCTTCACATACCAATTAGCAGACATGCTAGACATCTTCATAGCTGATAGCCTTCGCCCTGTGATGCCCCCGTCCCTCCCTCCGCTGTCACCCTGGTGATAATTCTCTCTCTGAAAGACTTATAACTTATCTGACCAATGTGAGTATTCCTATGAATGTCCAAGAGCTGAAAAGCTTTCCTTCCCATAACAATGAGGAGCTACTGGTCCGCCAATTATGCGGGTTTTAAAAAAAGGCGTCACGTAATATCATATGGTTACAGAGATAGTTGTACCCCTCGGGTCTCTTTTTGATGTACTGGCTTACAAGAACTCCCCAACTCCACCTATGTTTTATGGCACCGCCCCACCTGCCTACCTGCCGGGCCCACCGAAGCCTGCCCATAAGGAAGGCGAAGGCGAGGTGGAGCCCAATGAGGATGAATGTTGATGGTCGATGGGGGGAATACCTACTTGATCGTTGATGAGAGATGTATTCCATGCCAAGGATTCGGACTTTCCAGTATGAAAGAACGGACGGAATTCTCAGGAGGCACGTTCTGTCTCGAGACGGGGCCCGGAGTTGGGACTTCCATAAAGGCGTCGTGGCCGCTCAAAGCCTCTGTTCACAACAGATGATGCCTTTTTCCAAAGCGAAGGCCGCCAACGCTGCTCCGCTATGCAGATCCAACTTCTTCATCAGATTGGCACGATGCCTTTCCACTGTCTTGACGCTGATATCGAGGAGGTCTGCAATCTGCTTGTTCCTATAACCTTCCGCTATCAGCTTAAGCACTTCTGTCTCTCTTGTGGTCAATGCTCGGAAGAGCGATTGGCAACTCAGTCCTTTTTGTCCCTCCAAATAAGCTTCCAACACCACAGCGGAAACAGCGGGGCTCAGATAAGGTTGCCCTTTCAAGACCGTCCTTATTGCTGAGACAAGTGCCTCATAGCCTGCGTACTTCAGGACGTAGCCGTCAGCGCCGGCTTGGAAGCTCGCAAGAATATATTCCTCATTCCTGTGAACGGTCAGAACTACTATTTTTGTTTCGGGCGCTACCCGCTTGATTTGCTTGATGGCCCCGACGCCGTTCATTTTGGGCATTGACAGATCCATGATCACCACATCGGGACTTAGGCTTTTCACGGATTGGATCGCCTCAAGGCCATCTTCAGCCTCTCCCACGACATCGAACTCAGGATCCGAAGCAAGCAGCGCCCGGAGGCCCTCCCTGAGGATCGTGTGGTCTTCAGCTATGACAATTCGATGTCTCAGAGCCATGCTATTTCCTCGTCGGATCCGGGTGTGGCAAATGAGCGTCTTGGTTCCGACTTGCGAGATCGATTCAAAATTCTGGACTGGTTATACCACATCGCTATCTTTTTTCTCAAGGAGATCAAGGTCCTCCAGAGGAGTAGTGAAGTGGCTCTTGGCCGCCCCTCGGACAAGTTTTTTTTGAGAACGGTTGGTGACCTATGCTCCTGCTCATCAAGCTCCGCTTCTTGTCAGATTTTTCACGTCCCCGAACATAATGGCCTGCATAGACCCCACATGACTATGCAGGATTTCTCGCGGCAAAATGGACTATTTGCCCGATTGACTAGGACCTGAATCACGATGGACAATTCACAATAAAGAACTGAGCCCGTTTGTTGCAGGGCTCCTTCCGGATTCTCGGCGGGCGATGAGCCCGCCTACACAGAGTATCTTCCTGTTTCCCTGGATAGGCTATGATCGGAGGTCAACACGGAAGGCGCAAAGAATTTTCAGACAAGGAGGGCGACAGGCATGAAGAAAGTGATTGGTGCAGCGGAAGCCGCAGAGCTGATAGAGGACGGGAACACCGTGGCCGCGCCTACGTTCGGTCTTGCGGGTTGGGCCGAAGAAATAGCGCTTGCCGTTCGCGACCGCTACCTTACGGTGGGACATCCCCGGGGTATCACGTTCGTGCATGCCGCCGGTGTCGGCGACTGGAAAGGCCGGGGCGGAGGCGTGTGGGCGGAAGAGGGTACGG
>JBKQMK010000658.1:0-13433 GCA_052146735.1 Desulfomonilaceae bacterium
CTTTAAGGTTGGAATTTCGGCCTGTTCCCCTTCCAGCTGTTCCGAATGGGTACTTTGCAGCAGTTTTATGAAAACACCGGTCGGAAATTATGGATGACTTCAATTTCCAGTCCGACAGACTCCTAGCAGCGTGGATCTTAAAAAGCAGAAGCTCTGATGCCCAAAGTCGCGTCCTGTATTTGCCTGGTGCCACGGATGTGTCCCACGCTTCGTGGGGCTCATCCGTGCTTTTCTTTCCTCGGGTCATAGGGCACGGATGAGCCGGACGGCACATCCGTGGCACCAACTTATGTAATCCTCAGGGCGTCACGAGTCCGTCGTCCCATGAATCGACCGCCAAGACTTCTCTTTCTGGATGGCCGAGTTCCAGGCTCCGATAACTTGACCATTTCCAGTCCTCGGGGCTTGCCACCAGATTCCGCGCCACGGGATTCCTATGGCAATAATTAGCTTTTTCAAATGCTTTTTCCAAGGTCCAGATGTTCTTGTCATAACCTGGTCCGGCTTGCCAGAAACGGTGAACGCCGTCGGCTCCGGCCGTTTTGGTCTGTAGTTTGTCCAGGCTTGAGGAGCGTTGTTTACGAAGGCTGTTCAGAATCCTCTTGGCAGACGAATTCTTCATTGACCTTAGAAAACCGGAAATATCGTAGATTTCACTTCTTGGTCTCACGAGTAGGTGGACATGGTCAGGCATGAAAACGTAAGCCCAAAGTGCCACGTCATGCTTTATAAGAGATCGGCTTATTGATTCGGCCAGCCAGGAGCACCACAAATCATTGGCTAGTAGGGGCATGCGTCGGTGACAGGAAAAGGTGAGAAAATGAATGTGTCCAGCCAGGTTGAAATGCTTGACGCGCTTGTACCAAATGCCTGTTTCTTCAGAGTGCGTCATGGAAACGATCTCTTTCGACTATCACGGACTTCAAAGTATTCAATCAATTCTGCAGGAATAAGCGACCGGCACGGATGAGCCGGACGACACATCCGTGGCACCAACTGGAGATTGCTTCGCTGCGCTCGCAATGACCGCCTCTATCCCAGCGAGACCTAGTCCGTGCGTGGACCAGGCAAAATCAGTGGTCAGAACTTACGACAATGAGCCTTGACACTCTGGCGTTTTGTTTAATCTTCAGCCCTGCCGGTCCTACGTGAATCGGCACACTGATTTTTTGATCGAGGTTTTCTACGGCTAATGGGGCGTGCGATGCTCCCGCCGCGAGCAGTCTCTCGTGGGGAAAAATCATTATGAGACCTTTCGCAGGGATCTTTATTGTCTCATTGAATCGTATCAGGTAATCCCCCGTGTCCAGGTTCCACCAGCCATAAGGCTCTTCGGGAGTCTTTTTCTCAGGGTCCAGAAGCGAAACTGATGCCTCCTGATATTCGCTTCCGCCGAAATCCAACGCTCCCCCCAGATTTATAAGGCTAATGGTGTTCACTGTGAGGTCAAACGAAAATTCGCCTTGCTGCTTCTTGGCGGAAATAAGTCCGCCGGCTTAGGAAACGATCTCCGCGCCTCTCAAGAGATTTGTCATGGTACCCCCCAAATACGGTATGTGGTCTCAAGCCACTGCTCTATCACGCATTCCCATTATCTCTTTCGCCGCGGCCGCCGGGTCCGCCGCGTTAAAGATAGCTGATCCCACTATGGCCGCGGAAGAGGGACCCACGATGACTGCCCATTGTCTGAACTGCTCCTCGAGGCTTCTACCCTGCCGGTCCTGCCGGCCAAACCCGGGACACCATATCCGGCGCTGGGTTATGGAACGATACCGTTCAAGATCCTGCGGACGCGTCGCCGGCCCGATATAGCCGTCGACGTCCAGCGCCTCACCCAAGACCAGTATCCCTTCCGTAATGTCGCGGCACAGCTGCTCTTCCGGGAAGTGAACATCCATTCCGGCTTTGATAGTGGCGTATGTCAATGATGAATAGTCGAGGGGTCTGGAAAAGAACAAGCCGGCCCCCGCGTGGCTCATCAGCGGGAGGAGCAGCACTCCTATCCCGGCATCTCGGGCCGTGGAGACTGCCTCAGCTACGGAGACGGGGCCTGGAAATCCGTGAACAGTAACGTGAGTGGCGCCCGAATTTTCTAGGCTCTTGATGATCTTGGCATTGGTCCCCTGCCACGCACCGTCTGCCCGAAAACCGATGTCCGCGACTTTAAGATCCACCAGCAAAGGGGCGTTTTGAATGACATCACGGATTCTGCCCAGAATGTCCTTGCCGGCCTCTAGCAGGGTGGCCTCGCCAACTTTCACTCCGTCCACGATGGTCCCCACATCTTTCACTACCGAAAGAACTTCATCTGCAGTCGGAAGGTCCGCAGCCAGAATGATTGCGTGATTCCTCATGTCACCTTCCTTTAGAGGCTCCAGAGAGTTTGTCATTCGACGTTTTCTTCACTATCCATGCCAAGCTTCAAAAGCCGATAACGCAAAGACCTGAATGAAATACCCAGGAGCTTGGCCGCTCTGGACCTGTTACCTCCTGTGATATCGAGGGCTTGGCCGATCAACTTCTTTTCCATGTTTTCCATGGTCCGGTTGATATCTATGCCATCGGGCGGTATATCCATTTCGCCGGGAACGCAGACCGAGCCGGCTGACTCGAAAAGCTTCGGTGGAAGATTCTCCGCGGTGAGTTGGTCGGACTGTTCGAGCGTAACACAGCGCTCGATGGTATTCTCCAATTCCCTCACATTTCCGGGATAACTGTAATTGCAAAGGACCCGCATGGCAAGAGAGGACACCTTGTCAATTTTCTTGCCCTGTTCTTTGGAAAATTTTTTCAGAAAATGCTCTATGAGTAGCGGAATATCTTCTTCACGCTCTCGCAATGGAGGGAGCCGTATGCGAATGACATTGAGGCGATAATAGAGGTCTTCCCGGAAATTGCCCGCTTCCATCTCCTCTTCCAGTTTCTTGTTTGTCGCTGCAATCACTCTGACATCTATTTTTTTGTCGTCAGTACCACCGACTCGTCGGAATTCCCGCTCCTGAAGGAACCGCAGCAGCTTGACCTGGACAGACTGAGGAATCTCGCCAACCTCATCTAAAAACAACGAACCGGTGTGGGCTGCTTCCACCAGACCGGCCTTGTTTGCGACTGCTCCGGTGAAAGAGCCTTTCTGGTGGCCGAACATTTCCGATTCCAAGAGATTCTCGGGAATGGCCGTGCAATTGATGGTCACAAATGGCTTGTCGGCCCTGGGGGAGTTGTAGTGGACCGCCTTTGCGATCAACTCCTTTCCCGTTCCCGATTCCCCCATGATGAGCACGCCTGCTTTCGACGGGGCCACTCTCGAGATCAGATCGAAAATCTCGACCATTTCATGTGACTTTCCGATAATGTCGCCGAATCGGTATCGTCCCTCTATTGATCGTCTCAGCTCTAAATTCTCGCGTCGGAGCCGTCGAGCTTCCAGCGCATTACGGATGATGATCCGCAAATCGTCTATCTGGAATGGCTTGGAGAGGTAGTCATAGGCTCCTTCGCGAACCGCACGTACAGCATCGTCTGCAGATGCATACGCCGTTATGGCAATGATGGGGGCCGCTGGATCCAAGGAATGTATTTCTCTAATCAAATCCAGACCGCTCATACCGGGCATTTTCACGTCCGTGAGCACCAGATCCGCCTCTTCCGCCCGGTACGCCTTAATACCTTCCTCCCCTGTGGATGCGGTCCGAACTTGATAGCCTTCCTGCGAAAGCATGATCTCGAGGAATTCTCTCATACTCGGCTCGTCGTCCACTACCAGGAGTCGCTCAGCCATTCTCGGATTCTCCTTCTTCGACAGCGGCTTTCGGTGAGGCCAGCGGGAGCCTGATAATGAATAGACTACCGTTCCCCGAAGTGCTTTCTGCTTCGACCGTCCCATTATGGGCTTCCACTATGCTCAGGACCAGCGACAAGCCTAGCCCTGTCCCTTTCCCCTTCGTGGTAGTGAAGGGTTCGAAAATACGATCCCTTATCTCCGGAGGTATTCCTGAACCCGAATCTTCGACCTTGAGAACCGCTTGTCCCGCTCCGGACTCGAGGATAATTCGGATCACGCCACCATCCGGCGTAGCCTCAAGAGCATTAGCCAAAAGGTTCCACACGGCTTGCCTGAGCCTCGTAGAGTCTCCTTCTACCTCTACTCCTTTATGGAACAAGGTTTCCAACGATACCCCCATCCGGACTCTCGGTTCACTTGCGAAAAGATCCACTGTTTCCTCGACAAGATCGGTGAGCATCACTCTGGCTTTCTTAAGTTGCTGATTGCTCACGGACAGAAGAAAATCCCCCAGCAGAGAGTTCAGGCGGTCCGATTCCCGTATGACGATCCCAAGGAGTTTCTGTTGGTTACCAAGGCCCGAAGAGGTCTCGGAGAGTAGTTCGGTGGCTCCTCGCAATGAGGCAAGGGGGTTTCGTATTTCATGGGCCATACCCGCTGCTATCCTGACAAATGCTGCTTGTTTTTCGCTGAGTTTCACCCGATCTTCCATCTTTCTGATTTGAGTCACGTCGTGGAATACTACCAGCCTACCGCTCGGCACGTTGTTCTCTTCTTCAAGATCTGACACTGTCAGTTCCATGAGCCTTTTATCGCTGCCGATCTCTTTGACGGTCAGATAAGTTTCGCGTCTTATCCTACTTGTCATCAAGTCATTGTGAACAATGGGAAAAACGTGTCTCAATGGGATGCCGACGAGATCCGATAGAGATACCCCCAGCAGCACAACGCCTGCGGAATTGACGAAAGTGATCCGGTCCGCCTCATCAGTAGTTATGATCCCGCTTGGAATTGACCGCACAATACTCGTGTACAAGTCTGAGAGCCTTTGATAATCGGTCTCTCGCCGGGTCAGAGAGATCTTAATTTTCTGGAGTTGTTCTGCACCGGTACTCGCAAGGATCGCCACAAGAAAAAAGAACGTGAAATGCACCACCAGGATCCAGAGCAAATATCCGGGGGTCTCTCTGCTCCAAGGGCTCACCCAGGGCCAGTCACTTTGGGGGATGAGCCCATAGAATTCGAAATTCACTAGGAGTCCGAACAGCACCGTCGTTGCGGCCGCGGTAAGCAACGCGCCGCGTCTCATATGTAATATGCCGGATGTAATAATGGGGAAAATGTACAGGAGCGTAAAAATGCTGGAGGCGCCGCCGGTAAAGTGAACCAAGACTGTGGCGTACACCACGTCCACCATTACCTGGAAATAAGAGAACACCCATAGGTCCGGAATTAACGGAAGGGAAAAGGCATAGATGAGACTGAGAAGAAATGTGGTCCCGATAAGAATGTAGAGGGGTGTGGCCGGATGAATGAAGAAGTTGCCGCTTTCACGAAGCTGGAAAAAAATGGTAAACCCCAACAAGAGGGTGGTTACCATAAGCCTGAGCAGCATCAACCATTCGACTCGTCTTCGGAAATCGGGCACGTCCCACGGTCCGACCGGGCGAATGAGATCGATGATGCGGCGGCGGAGATTCACTCGGAAGCCTTCCTTCTGAGGACCCCTCCTAGGGATTCGTCATGGATTGATCCGATCCTTATGGGACAATTCTAGCCATTAGGGCAGAAAGCTTCATAAGTTCGGCTAACCTGCGGCTAGCGGCAATAAGCGGGCACGAGACGGATGCAGGAATGTACTATTATACCAGGCGTTAAAGAGATTTTACCATAAGGCTCGCGGGGCAGATGTTTCATCCCTTGTCCGCAGCTTCCAGGAGCCTCGCTCGCGACGCGACAGCTTCCTAACTCCACCGGACCGGCTTTCCGTTGGCGTCTCTGACGATTTCGTTGACAAGGATGACCTTTCTAGGACACTTGTATCTGGAAAGGTACTCTCTGCAAAAGCGGATGATCTCTCTCTCTTCCGGCTTGATGCCTCTTTCCGGGACGACCAGAGCCTCGATGACCTGTCCGCGCATCAGGTCGTCAACGCCTCTAAGGGCAACGTCAGCCACATGGGGATGGCGGATAAGAATCTCTTCGACCTCCTGGCAGTACACATTGAAGCCGGAAGTGATAATAAGGTCCTTTTTCAGCCCGGTCAACGTCAGATAGCCGTCAACGTCCAGGTAGCCGATATCGCCTGTATACAGCCATCCACTCCGGATCACCGTCGCGGTTTCAGTAGATTTACCTAAGTATCCCAACATAACATTAGGGCCCTTGACCACCACTTCTCCTTGGACTCCAGCAGGTAAGGGCTTGCCGTTATCATCATGGACCTCGATGGTCACGTCAGGGAGAGGCTTACCCACAGTAGGGGGTTTGTTAGGGATTTTGATGTTATTCCATGAAACCACTGGTGAGGCTTCGGTGAGACCGTATCCTTGATAAATGTCCATCTTGTACCGAGCGCAAAACTTTTCATATATTTCCATGGAAAGAGGTGCGCCACCGCTTATGCCGATGTCGAGGCTGGAAAGGTCCAGGTCCTTACAAGAAGGGTGGTAAAGAAGACCGTAATAGACCATAGGAACCATGCCGGTGAAAGTTACGCGAGCTTTTTGAAGCCAGGGAATTAGCTTGGGAAAATCTACGCGCTCCACGAGATAGACAGTACCGCCTACCTTCGTTACGCACAGCAGGTTCACTGCTGCGCCGAAGGCGTGAAACAAAGGGATAATTGCAAGCCCGTGACTTTCCGGACCACGTCCGCATTGATCGCGAAGCATATTCGAGTTAGAATCCAGGTTGTGATGGCTCAAGGTTGCTCCGAGAGCCCTTCCCAAGAGCCCTGCGGTGAATATTACTACGGCCGGATCATTAGGGTCCATCGATACGGCCGTAAAGCGGTCTGAGAAATCTTTTTCGATCTCGTCGAAAGTTACGGCTCCGTCCACCTGTTCGGTACTGATAATTGTTTTCAGGTAATCCGCGCGATCTCGAATGGTTTCGATCTTCGCGATCTGATCTCCTTTACACAGGATTGCCGCAGGCTTGCTGTCCGCCAGGTAATGGCTGAGCTCGTACGCGGTAGACATAGGGTTAAGCGTAACGGCTATGGCCCCGATCCTCATGGACGCATAGTACCCCATGACGAACTCCGGTCGGTTACCTATCAAAAGCACCACGCGGTCACCTTTTTTGACCCCGGCCTTGACAAGCGCGTTGGACAGCTTATTTATGGAATGAAGCAATTTTGCGTAAGAGATAGTTTGGTCTTCGAAAACCAAAGCCGCCTGGTCAGGCATATCCTCGGCAAAGCGATCCACAATCTCGCTAAGGTTCACGGAACTCTCCATGCTGATAGGGTTAGAATCAATGAAATCTATCACGCCTATCAGCTTAATTCAACTGCTAGTGCTGCTGTGGGCAAAATGAATGTGAGTGAGCGGCGGCTCTATCTGACCTTTGAGACCTTACGTATATCTCTTGGTTCTTCAGTAACCGCGAACCACTGGGGAAGCATTACGGGGCGCGTCACGCATTTTGGCGTGAGTTCTATCCCAGGGACGCCAACGGGGACTACCCGTGGGGTTGCCACATCTTTTGACGCAGGCCTGAAAGACGGCTTCGGGTAGCATTCAACACAGGGCCCTGAGCCTTGCGCGCACCCCACAGGGGTTTCACTGATAGTTATGGGCTGCCGATGCATCGCAGGAATGGGAAGCGGGTACGTCTCAACCACCCTCCTCGCTACGGGGACCGTCTCTTGCGCCACGCAGGGAACCAGTTTTTGGTAGAACGTCACGTCCCAGCCGGGCACGGGTCTGATGAAAAAGGTATACTGGCCGGTTAGGGCCAGCATGTCTTCTCCGAATGCAAAAACCTGAGATGCGAGAGAGAGCGAACAAAACGCGAGCGACAAGATTATCACCAAAAACTTCTTTGACATAATAAGCCTCCGATATAATAATTTATTATAGCATGTTGTATATAATTCATCAAGCAATTTATAGACAAAGTTCCACGATTGCCGTCATCTCCGTTGCATTGGTTTAAGGAGCTGTGATAAACTTGCAGCCGATTATTAAAGAGCGGTGAAATTATGGCCCATTCAAAGAGTGCTATTACCCTCGTGCTCACCATGCTTTTGGTGACAGGGCCTCTTGCGGCGGCATGGGGAGGGCAGGTCGGAACGAAGTGTCATATAACGTGCCGCTGTTTGCAGGACAACTCGGTGGGAAATTTAGCGTTCGTCATACCGGTGGACCAGTCTCCGGACATCGGTTACGAGGCCGACCTCGCGTGCAAGGCTTACGGCCATCGGGTGTGTTCAGAAGGCTGCAACGGTCTGAAGTTTTCCTATACTTATCAAGTTACCAGCCCATGAATTTCCGATAGTTTCGCCCAAGATTCAGATCGATCGAGGGACGGCGGGCAGTGCAGCGACGCTTCCGCGGCCGGTTCCCAAATTCGTGGAGATTACTGAGAGGCACATCTGCGTGTTCTGATGCGGGTTGCATTTGGAGTGAGTTTCTGTGCGTTGACAGGCCGACTGGCTGCTCAATGCCACAGAGGTCTGCTGTCTCGATCTACTTGTCTCTGTCGCTCTTTCTGGAGCCCATCAAAATGAGCACAAGAGCGAGAAAGAGTATCGCGGCCCCTAAGACTGCCTCCGTGGTTTTACCACTTGAATAAAGCAACACCAGCGAAGCGGCTGCAACCACCAGCACTAGAGCAGCAAACCAGTTGCTAGTGAGGATTCTGACAATCATGAAAACCGGAACCGCCCCTAAAGCAGTTGAGGCTTCGGAGCGTTTTGTAACGTTCTAGCCTGTCTTACCAGGTCGAAATGCCTGAAAATGTAGGTTCCTTTGGGAGTCTGTCGCGCAACCAGACTCATTGGTCCATCGTGTCACGAATTCGGGAAAGTCCCGCCGAACGCGGGATTACGCAAGAGCCTCCTATTGCAGCGACAGAGTCTTCGGTACGCGCAGTTTTCTCAAGAGGTTGAGGTACCGCGAATAATCCAGCTTCTTAAAAGATTCCAGGGCCTCGTTGTACGATTGCTCCGCCTGATTAGTCCTTCCAATCTTCTCATAAATTCGAGCCTTGTCAGCGAGCATAGAAGCCGATGATCGCTCATAATACTGAAGAGTCTCGGCAGGCCGTTCCGCTTCGTCGTAAAGTCTGCCTATCAAGTACAATGCCTCGGTTTCTCCGTGGTTGTCTCCTGCCATCCGCGCTTTCCAAAGGAGCCGAAAGGCTTGAAGCGCCGCGTCAGATTCAAGCCCGATCGAAGCGGCCAGTTTTCTAGCTCTGACGACCAGTGCTCTGTCAGTTTTGGATGCGCCGTTTGCGATGGACTGGGCCAATGCACGGGTAAGATCTTCCAGAGCCCCCGCCTTATCCCCTAATTGTTCCTTCAGGAGACCGCTTTGGCGGAAAACGCTTTCCTCACCCTTGTGCATTCCCAGTTTTTGGCGAAATGCGAGCGAAGCTGTCAGGCCTGCGAGAGCTTTTTTGTATTCTTTTTGACGGGCGTACTTTTCTGCTAGCCGCTCCAGGACGATAATCATGTGCCCTTCGTCATTGGTTTCTTTAAGTTTTTTCAGTTCTGCCAGATCTTCCCGGGAGCCTTTTTCCTTCGGCTTTCTCGCCTCCGTCAAGGCAGGCTTTTCACGATGTACGCGGCTCTCAGCAGCCAGGGCTTTTGGCGAAGGGACCCCTGGTTCATGAGACAAAGCATTGTCCGAACGGCTTTTTGATTCCGTTTGTGCAGCCTTGTTCTGGGCTACGGCATTCTTTCCACCAGGTACAACGCTCGGCTGCGGAGGCTTTATGTCGGATGGCTGAGTTGTTTTCCGAGAGTAGGTTTCCTTTTGCTTAACCCCTGTCACAGGCCTCATCGGAGTGCCGCCCTTTCCGGATTCGCTCCAAATCATGGGGCCTCGGCCGATGTTGACCATACTTCCTATTTTAGAGTTACTGGGGCTCTGGCCAGGCTGCTCTTTTGCGGGGACTGTTTTTTCTTTAGGCACAACTGGCGGCGGCTGATTTCCCTGGGAGACTTTGGCCTGATTCAAGGGAGAGATTTTCTGCTGATTGTCGGAAATGGCATTCTGTTGAACTGCTCGCTGCTCGCTCGGGGGTGTCGCAGGTTTGGCCACGCGCTCAGGGGAACGACCCTCGATTAGGTCAGTTATCGTCTTTGCGAGCTTATAGTGCCCCCTGGAAGCCGCCTCTTCTATGACCTTTGAATATAGAGCCGCGGCCTTGTCCTTGTTGCCTGTGATCTTTTTGTTTGACGCCAGTTCCACCAACGTCAGAATCGTCTCATCGCCTGCCTTAAGGCGACTGAAAAGCCTCAGGGCCTCTTCAAAAAGAGCCGCGGCCCTGGCATGATCCCCCATCTTTGAGTAGAGTCTTCCCGTCTCAAGGCTGCTCCAGGCGATACCATGAGCGTTCCTGTTTCTTTTCTCCAGTTGGAGGACGTCCTCGAATCTGATCAGAGCCTTTCTGATTTCAGACCGTTCCCAAAACTGGATTCCCTGGCGATAAATTTCTGCCGTGGCAGGTGAAAACTTTTCCAGGGCAATTTTCCTGGCTCGGCCATTCAACGTATCGAGACTTTCTATTCCTGACTCCTCTGCCGCAGAGGACTTGCCCAGTTGTTTGGGCCCCGCGTCATGGATCGGACGTGCAGGGAGTATTTCTCGGGTGCGGCTGGGCTGCTTCTCCGCTGGCTGGTTGGAGACGGGCTTTTGCCGTGGGGAATTAAGGGCGATATTCCTGCCATTCGGAACCGTGACGGCGGGAACAGGTTTGCTTGGAGACAAACCTTTTTCAATAGTGGTTATCCTTTTCTCCAACGTCTCCGTCGTGGCAGGATCAGAAGCGAGCCCGAGCGCCAACTGATACATCTTCAAGGCTTTTTCTTTTTCTCCCAATTGTTCCAGGGATTCTGCCATGAAAAGGAAAGACCTGTAATCGAGCGGTTGAAACGACACCGCCGATTCAAACTCTTTTATTGCACTTTTGTGGTCTCCCTGGCGAGCGTGAGCGATCCCGAGGTTCGTGTGTAGCTTCCCTTGCAGTTCTCCCAGCTTTAAGGCCGCCTCGAAGTCTTGTATGGCTTTGTCAGGCCGCCCCTGCAGCACATACAGCATGCCTCGGTTGTTCAACGCATGGGTATAATTAGGCTTGATTTCAAGAGCTTTAGTGTAATCCGAGAGGGCCTTTTCCAAGTCACCCGTTCTCTTATAAGCTACCCCCCTGTCATTGTAATAACGGTAATTATTAGGATCTGCTTTTATGGCGTGCGAAAGCAAGTCCACCGCGGTCTGTACATCGCCTCCCTGAAGGGCTTGGAGGGCCGAGTTGTGGCTATCCTGGCCTCCTCGGATTGGTACCGCTTCAGAGGAAGCTGCGCTGAAAATCGACACCAACAAGAGGAGAATCACCGGCATGAGTTTCATCGCGGCTTCCTTCACGGCTGTGGGATGTGCCAAGCCCAACTCCGGCATTTCTGTTTGAGCTTCAGCCTCATCCTGTGGATCAATCAATTCCCTGAAAATCCCCGGTGTAAAGTCACCGAGCCCTGTTCTCAGTGAGGCCGAATTGGGCAAGGAAATCCTTGATGAAAGCAGCTACCTCGTCGAGCACAGCCGGGGCCTTTTCGACAAAAGTGGCTTGCTTCACCGCCGTGCAAAAATCTGGACGAGCCGTAGCGTTTGCCTTGATTTGACCGTGAGACAGGGCTTCTGCATTGTAACGTTCATAGCCGACCGCCAACGCGCCTCCCGCGGCTACCAGCACAGTCAATATACCGATTGCGACAACCTTCGTACCATACCTCATAATTAATCCTCCAATCTTTGGCCCGAAAATATCTAGTTTAACGTTATTATTATATCATAACATACTGAAAAAGAGAAGCCTTGCCGTTCAAGAACTGGGCTGTCCAATATTTCAGGCTCATGGCGCTTTTCGCAAGGTCACAAAGGCACGTCGGTCCCGAGAAAGGCCGGAGAGTAATACGGCAGCCTCGAAACCTTTCGCCGCGTTCTGCATCAAAAGAAGAAGGGTTGTTGATTGTGGCGAGTCCGCATATCGTGAGGAAAGGAACACGCCGGTGAAAAGCATAAGAGAAATCTTGCAAGACAGGAACATCGCGAAACTCGTTGATTGGGACCTCCATCCTTTTGATGCTGTGACCAGGTACTTGGAATGGGGCACCAACTGGTCTCGGGGCCTGGATCACGCGAAATCGTGTAACGAAGAGTGCGTCTATTTTAAGATAAACGCTGTGGAGAAGCCGCCCCGGTTAGTTATCGTGCGCCAGAGTCACAAGGACTACGAAATAATCTCAGAGGTTGAAGCGCCACAGGACCTTATTGACGAATCAGTAAAGTTCTTTGCGTGCAAAAACCGAGCCTGCGGCATCACTGAGGAGTTGAAATCGTGGCTCAAGGCCGAAGCGAACAAGGCGGCATGAAAGACCTCTGTCGTGTTCCGCGTAAGAGTCCTCATGAATACCTCGGGCTTGCTCCGAGAGCTGGGGCGAATATGATAACCGCCATGCGGCGCTCAGATTTTCACTACGCATGGCCCCGCTCGCAACGCAGGTCGAATCCCTTTTATTTGGCCCGCATCTGTAATATTATGCTATGGTTTTCGCTCGAAAGTTGATGCACAAAATTTGTCGAAAGGAGCACGAATATGAGAGAAGAGGTTCAGGCAGCCCTCGATACGGTTCGTCCTCAGCTTCAGGCTGATGGAGGAGACGCTGAGATCGTCGAGGTCACCGAGGACGGAGTGGTTAAGCTTCGTCTTAAAGGGGCCTGCGGGGGATGCCCCATGAGTCAGATGACGCTGAAGATGGGAATTGAACGGATCCTCAAGCAGAAGGTCCCCGCGGTAAAGAGCGTAGAATCAGTGGCCTGAAAGCCGAGCATGACATATCCTCCTGTCGATTCCGCGTCACGTTTGGAGTTGCTTTCAAGAATTCTCTAGAATTGCCGCGTCTGGTGCTATAGCAACTTCCACACGTGATCGTTGACAACTCGCAAGTGATGGATGTATTCTGTAAACTAACTTACCCGGGAATCCATAAATCTTATTCTTGGATCTTCTCATAGAGCGAAGGAGTATTCTAGATGCCGTATCGAATCGTCGCGGAAGAATGCAAGGGCTGCCAAACGTGCGCCAGGGCTTGTCCTACTCGGGCCTCCACCGGGGAAAAGAAACAACCGCACAGCATCGATGTTACACGATGTATTGAGTGCGGGGTCTGTGCCAGAGGTTGTCCTTACGGTGCGATTAGAGACGCACAGGGAAATAAGCCCGAAAGAATTAAGCGAGCAGACTGGCCCAAGCCGTACGTTTGGGCTGAGGATTGTGTCGGTTGCGAAATCTGCTCCGCGGTTTGTCCGTTCCAGGCTCTTGCCATGGGAGAAATCAACAACGAGACGATTGCAGGTCTGTACGATCCCAAGGCGTGTGTAGGATGCGGCCTTTGCGAACAGGGGTGCCCGGTTCACGCCAT
>JBKQMK010000659.1:0-4643 GCA_052146735.1 Desulfomonilaceae bacterium
ATGTGATCACTTTGATCCCGCTCCGCTTTATGTCATTTTCGACCTCGAGGCTGATGTCTTCGGCAGTGCCTTCATCAATGAAGGTCTCCCGGAGAAGCGCGTCCACGATCCTGCCGCGGTCCCACCCGTCCATGGCTTCACTGGAAGTCCGGACAAATAGGGCCATGTCAGTAGTTTCAAGATGCCGTGGGTTTTCTTTCCTGTACTCTTTGATTTCACTTACGCTAGCCATAGCAATCCCCCATTCTGGTGATGTGGTCTGTGAGTACATTTTCCGATTTCTTCGTTCAACCTTTTGTCTCGCCACCAGACTTCAGCGGCCGCAAAAACCGTCGGCGATAATCCGTTCCAAACTTAGGCGCACCGGTTACGCTCAGGACTTGCGACCAAACCAAACTGTTATCCCCCACCTTTTAATGTTTACTTTAAGACTTTACTCCGAGAGCCTCCGGATTGCTTGATGCTTTCCCCGAAAGTGCCCAGAATTGATTGTTGACTGCCCCAGTGATCCAACCCGGCAAATGGATCATCTTGTGGGGGCCATCTTTATCGCCACAACATCTAGTGTGTCAAGGGGAAAAGTTTTCAGTTGACGGCCAGGAGGGATAGGCATCCGAAATTGCGGCCTATATTTTTTTATCAAATAAACTCAGTGGCTTAATTCTAAACCCTCGAAAATTTGGAAGGCGGGACTCGCCGCGTCCGAAGTCAATGTCACCCCCATCCCCATGACGCCGGGGGGGAGGGCGACACCATCTTTTTCAAAGCCGCGGCCGGCTGCATAACATTCGGGCGCTTCTAGCTAACTCGAACACTGTCCGAGTTTCGCACCAGCAAATATACGATCTCCTCATCGCTATAGGGGCCTGCGGGAAAGGGCCTCTCCCAGCACTTGCGAGTCTGCGCGGCCAATTCCCCGAGCTTCATGCTACCCCCAGCCTTGGCAAGGACTGCCTGGACCACAGTCATTAAGGGAGTGCGACTCTCGCCTTCCCCTCTCTTGTTGAACTTCTCCACAGCCGCAAGCGACGGGGCGGATCCGACGTCCCCTAAAAGGGAAACGGTAAGATTCCCGATATCCTTCTTGACACCGGCTGCCAACGAAGTGTGGGGTCTCGGCATGCTCCTGGCAGAAGCAGGCTCATACGCCTCGAGATCCGTCCCGTCATCCATTTCGGGTTCCTTCTCCGCGGGCGTTGTCGCTCCAGGCTGCACTTTGGCAGCTCTCTCCCTGGCTTTCTCTTTTGCAGACATAAAACTCTCCTCGGACATCTATATCATTAACCGCCGTTGGCCGGCGGTTCGCACCCGGTTATATCCCCTCACACCATGGTTGCTACGAATGCTTGAAGGACGCTCGTGAAAGCGATCTTACCGAAGTACCTGTTAAATTGGCCGATTTTAGGCGCGCTTCCCTGCTTTGTCAATACCTTAATGGCCGCGGCAATACCGTCTCCCGAGGGAGATTGGTTTACGGAACTTCATAAATTACTTTAAGAAAATATCATAACATTCTGATTGACAATAATATTTTATGATGGTATGCCCCTCTCAGTCGTCGGGAAGGAGGGAACATGACACCCACCCGTCACAATCCAGAAGATCGAAGATGCTCCCCCAAGGGGGAACAGTTGCCGAAAGGAGATGCTGTTATGGCAAGATTTTTCTTAGTTGCCGCGGCCATGGTTATGTTGACGGCGTCATGGGTTAGCGCCGGAAACTTCGATGTGTTGGCCGACGCTGGAATAGGCACACCGCCCACGCCCCTCCATATTAAAGCCGGAGACGTGGTGAAGGCAGAATTCAAGTCGAATCTCAGCAGGAATTCCGAAATGGAATTGGAATCTGACACTCTTCTTCCTGAGCCGGCTGCAGCAAGAGAGACCTCACAAGTGAAAGCCCGGCCTGCGGTAGCATTCAGACAAAGGTCTGCTCGGGGAATGGCTCCCCCGCCGAGAGTTGCTCCTAAATCGCAGCAACTCGGAGCAAGGGCCGAGGCAGCGGACGAGACCCCAGACCTAGAATCGGATCTGGAAAAAGACCTTGTCATCTCGCCTCCGCCGCCGAAAACTGAACAAAAACCTGGAATGGAAGAAATGCCCGCGGCAGATCGGAAGTCCGGCGTAGAACAGAAGGCCGTGACTGAAAAGAAGGCAGACAAAAAGAAGGCCGGCCCCGCGGTCAAAAGGGTTGCTCCCAAAGAATTCGGCAGCTATGCAGGCTCTCCGAAGCCTATCCAGAAGGTGCATCCTCCTGTTGCCCAGAATCCGTGGTCTTACCCTGCGGGCGCTTATGAGAACCGGCCCTATCCTGGCCGGCAGTATCTCACTGACGAGCCTCGCCGCGCCGTAAACCACAGCAACAAGCGCGTCAACGGATATCCTGCAGCCATGAATCCAGGCTACACCAATATAGATCCCCGCAGGGCGGCAATACCGCCCGCCGCTGCAGACCGGTTCGTGCGTGACGGCGTTACGATAAGGTTGGCTCCCGCGGCAGCGCCGGCAATTGCGCTCGATCCTCGGGAGGAGGACGAATCGTCCGGGTCCGATATTCTCTCCTCCGCTGCGGAGATAATCGGCCTGCCGTTCGCGTTCATCAGTTCCCTTTTCTAGCAGCCTTTAGACTCTCGTTGTTCACAAGTGCGCCGCTCCGATAGGAGGGGCGCACTTTATTTGTAGCGTTGCTGATACGAGGGATTGCTTCAGACGGAGAGGTCCACCCGCCGATCGGCGGTGGCCTCCAATCCTTTGATAAGGCGAGCCAGTGTCCGGTTTACCGGAGCTGCGATTCCCACACTTTGCGCTTCCTCAGCCAATGCGGCGTTTATAAACTCGATCTCGGTACGACGTCCGGCAATGATATCTTGAAACATTGAGTTTATGTTGCCCGCGGTGCCTTCACAAACGGCGATCACGCGCTCTTCCGGATCGTCGAATATCAGACGGATTCCCTTTGCCCGGACAATGGTTAGGCACTCTTCGACGACCTCGTGGATCAGTTCTTTCCCGGCCTGGCTGTAAGGCAAGTCGCCGTTCCTGATCCTCAGAAGCGTGCACGGAGCGTTTATCGCAGCATTGATGATGAGTTTTGACCAGACGGAGCCGATAGCGTTCTCAATAGGGTGTACCGGT
Organism: Desulfomonilaceae bacterium; assembly: GCA_052146735.1. GTDB lineage: Bacteria > Desulfobacterota > Desulfomonilia > Desulfomonilales > Desulfomonilaceae > CAWBBA01. The sequence goes on from JBKQMK010000659.1 coordinate 3,135, forward strand.
CCGGCGTTCATTTTCTCGAGGATCGAGGCAACTGCTCGCGTCCGTTCCAGGATGCTCCCATCCCGCTCTCCGAGATGAGTAGGTCCGTAGCCGGTGTGGCGGAATCTCGCGGCTCCAAATGCCATCGCGCCGATGGTGGTGGTCCCGAGCAGTACGCGCCCCGGAAAGGCCGGCTCCAAAATCTCGTAATTTCCGATGCCGTTCTGGAGCGTGAGAACGACTCCGGCCTCCGAAAGGATACTTTCTATTGTGGGGATTGCGCCTCGGGTGTCATAGGATTTCACCAGAACGAGCGCCAAATCAACTTTACCTGCCTCTGTAGGATCGCAAACGATCTGCGGCCTTATGACCCGATCCCCTGAGAGCCCTTCCAGCCACAGCCCGTTCTCTCGGACTATACGCACTTGTTCGCTGTCGCGTTCGACTAGAACAGCGTCCACGCCTCCTTCAGAGAGCAACCCCCCGAAGACCGATCCAAGCGCTCCGGCCCCTATAATCCCGACCCGCATCTGTGCCCCTTCCGATGCCATCAAGTCTATTCCGGGTAAAGTTTTGCCAGATCCGCGGCCACATCTTCCGGCATTGGATAGCAATGCTCCGTAGCCGGGAAGGCTCCTTCCACAACTTCTTTCGTGAACTCGCCTAAGGCTTCCAGTATTTGGGCGCCGACCTCTGCGTACTTCTTCACAAACTTCGCAGGTCGGCGGTCGAACATGCCGATCATGTCGTGGATGACCAACACCTGCCCGTCGCAATGGGGTCCCGCACCGATGCCGAAGACCGGGACTGAGGCTCTCCTCGTGATTATGCGCGTCACCTCTGCCGGGACCGCTTCCAGCAATAGTGTCGAGACACCGGCCTCCTGAAGAATGTCTGCGTCCTCGATCAGCTTCTTTGCCGTAGCCACATCCTTACCCTGAACCCTGTAGCCCCCTAACTGCGCGGCGGATTGAGGCGTCAGCCCCATGTGACCCATCACCGGTATGCTCGCATCCACCATCGCCCTGATTGTCTCGGCCATCTCGCGGCCGCCTTCGAGCTTGACCGCGTCGCAGGCCCCTTCTGCCATGAACCTGCCGCCGTTTCGGATGGCTTCAGACTTTGATATCTGGTAGCTCATGTAAGGCATGTCCCCCACCAGATACACGTCCGGCGCACCGAGGCGAACCGCCTTCACGTGGGGCATCATAAGGTCCACGGTGACGGGCAGGGTCGAGTCGTATCCGTAAATCACCATACCTATGGAATCACCGACCAGGATCACGTCGATTCCGGCCTTTTGCTCCAGGATTGCGGTCGGATAGTCATAAGCCGTCAGGTACGTCATAGGCTCTTTCTTGGCTCTTTTTTCTCGCAAAGTGTGAATTGTCACTTTCGACATGGCAACCTCGTCGGATTTGTTCCAGGCGCTCACAGCTCGCACAACCAATTAGGCGCCGGGGAATGGCAGAAGACCATCGTGAATTGCAAAGAGACGGCCTTTGCCTGGGAAAGCATACATGAATCAAA
>JBKQMK010000660.1:0-16717 GCA_052146735.1 Desulfomonilaceae bacterium
CTTCTTCGACAATATCCGCGTGATCGCCGCTGTAAGGGTTGTCTTGCCGTGATCTATGTGACCTATCGTCCCAACGTTCACGTGAGGCTTCGTACGCTCAAATTTCGCCTTGCCCATGGACTCCTCCAGATTGCTTGAACTCGGCAACCACTTTTTCGGTCACAGATTGGGGCGCCGGCTCATAATGGGAAAATCGCATAGTAAATGTGGCACGGCCTTGCGTTAGGCTTCTCAAATCTGTGGCATACCCGAACATCCGCGCCAGAGGAACTCTGACACCGACGGTCTGGACCCCTGCACGGCTCTCCATACCCAGGATTTTTCCTCGCCTGGCTGTCAGATCGCCCAATACATCGCCTAGGAACTCGCCCGGAGCGACTACTTCGACGTCCATGATCGGCTCGAGGAGAATGCTGCCGCCCTTGTTGCACGCCTGTTTGAAGGCCATGAATCCCGCCATCCTGAAGGCCATCTCCGACGAGTCAACCTCATGGTACTTGCCGTCTGCCAAGGTTACTTTGACGTCGACGACAGGGTAACCTGACAACACGCCGGTCTCCATAGCATGCCGGACGCCTTCCTCTACGGGCTTAATGAATTCTTTGGGAATCGCACCACCAGTTATCTTGTCTGTGAACTCGAGACCGGACCCGCGGTTTGTCGGCGCCACCTCAAGAACCACTTCGGCGAACTGGCCCTTGCCTCCGGTCTGCTTCACGTGTCGATAATGTATTTTGGTAGGCCGGGTGAGCGTCTCGCGGAAGGCCACCTGAGGTTCCCCGACTGAGGCTTCCACCTGGAATTCCCTCAAGAGCCGATCCACTACTATTTCCAGATGAAGCTCACCCATTCCGGACAAGATCGTCTGCCCCGTTTCGCGGTCTACTCTAACCCTCAGCGAGGGATCTTCCCTTATTAATCGGCCGAGGGCCTTAGACAGCTTGTCCACTTCATCACGGGATTTGGGCTCGAGAGCCACTGAAATCACCGGCTCCGGGAATTCCATCGATTCCAGAAGCAGAGGATGATCTTCGTCCGACAGGGTGTCGCCGGTCCTCGTATACTTGAGTCCCACCGCGGCAATTATGTCCCCGGCGGCAGCCTCTTTTATTTCTTCCCTCTGGTTGGCGTGCATCTTGAGGAGGCGACCGATCCGCTCTCTCTTGTCATTGTTGACGTTGAACACAGCCGAACCGGCCGAGAGCCTACCGGAATAGACCCTGAAGAACGTAAGGTTACCCGTGTAAGGATCGTTCATTACCTTGAAAGCCAAGGCTGAAAATGGGCCATCAACCGCTCTGGAGACTGTTCTCCCCTTGGAGTCCTTACCTTCTATCGGAGGAACATCGAGAGGGGACGGAAGAAAATCTACCACAGCATCCAGAAGCTGCTGAATTCCCTTATTCTTAAAGGCGGCTCCCATCAGCACAGGGGTGGCCTTCAAACCCAGCGTGCCCTTGCGAAGCGCCCTATGGATTTCTTCAGCCGGGATATCGGTGTCACCTTCCAGATAGCGTTCCAGAAGTTCATCGTCGAGTTCGCATATGCTCTCGATCATCTGTTGTCGAGCTTCAAGGGCCTTCTCGGTGTACTCCTGAGGCACATCCAAAACGTCGAACTTCATCCCCACCGACTCGTCGTCGAATACGATGTACTTCATGGCGATGAGGTCTACAACGCCGTGAAATTTCTCCTCCGACCCGACCGGCATCTGAAGGAGAATGGGATTGGTTCTCAGTCTGGATTTCATCATTTCGACGACTCTCAAGTGGTCCGCTCCGGAGCGATCCATCTTGTTGATAAAAGCGATTCTGGGAATGCGGTAACGGTCAGCCTGTTTCCAGACCGTTTCGGACTGGGGCTCAACGCCACCGACAGCACAGAAGAGGGCAACAGCGCCATCCAACACCCGTAAAGACCGTTCCACTTCGATGGTGAAATCCACATGCCCAGGGGTGTCGATTATGTTTATCCTGTGTTTTCTCCACTGACAGGCCGTTGCAGCCGAGGTAATGGTAATACCCCGCTCCTGCTCCTGTTCCATCCAATCCATGACAGCGTTGCCGTCATGTACTTCACCCATTCGATGAGAAACCCCTGTGTAATAGAGGACACGTTCCGTCGTCGTGGTTTTTCCGGCATCAATATGGGCCGTAATCCCGATATTTCGGGTCCTTGCTAAAGTTTCTCCCATCATGGGGCTCGGTCTCTCCAGGATCACTACCACCTGTAATGGGCGAAGGCCTTGTTGGCTTCGGCCATCTTGTGGGTGTCCTCCTTCTTTTTGACCGCGCTCCCCTTGTTGGAGGATGCATCGAGAAGCTCGGCGGCAAGCTTCTCTTTCATGCTGTGTTCGCCACGTCCGCGGGAGTATTGTATGAGCCAACGGATTGCCAATGCCTGGCGCCTTTCCGGGCGAATTTCCACGGGAACCTGGTATGTGCTCCCGCCGACTCGCCTGGAACGGACTTCCAGCACGGGTTTGACGTTCTCCACGGCCTTCTCGAATAGCCTAAGAGGGTCTTCGTTCACTCTTTTTGCCATAATTTCGAGAGCATCGTAGAGAATACCTTCGGCAATGGACTTCTTGCCTTCCCACATAATCCCGTGGACGAACTTGGCAACAAGTTTGCTGTGGTATTTAGGATCAGGCAAAACGTCCCTCTTGGGGACCTTCCCTTTTCTCGGCATTGCACTTCGCTCCAGTTCGGGGCTTGCGCCGTCTAGTTTTTAGCGGTCTTCAGAACGTGCTGCACCGGGCAGCTTCCAGGTTGGAAAGGTCCAGAAGGCCACGGCGAAATTTCTTTCGCCCTTGAACCTTCGAGTTTTGCCTTCTAAACCTACCCCGTCGCAGTTGACGGTTTACCCGGACCCGTAATGATTAATTCCCTGACTATTCAGCCATTCACCAATTGGCGCGTTTCCTGCGGGATCATTCACTCCATGTCTTCGGAACGCTCCGAACCGTGAAGTCAGGGAGAACTATTTGGGCCTTTTTGTTCCGTATTTTGATCTTCCCTGCTTTCGGTCCTGCACACCGAACGCGTCCTGAGCACCTCTGATAATATGGTAACGTACGCCGGGCAGGTCTTTAACGCGCCCTCCTCGAATAAGGACTACTGAGTGCTCTTGTAGATTGTGACCGATACCGGGAATATAGGAGGTGACTTCGTACCCATTGGTAAGACGCACTCTGGCGACCTTCCTCAACGCGGAGTTCGGCTTTTTGGGCGTAGTAGTGTAGACCCTCACACAGACTCCCCGGCGTTGGGGGCAGTTGGTCAGTGCCGGAGCCGAGGTTTTTTTCCTGGGCCGTGTGCGTCCTTTTCTGACCAGCTGGTTAATCGTCGGCATGCGCCATAACCTCCAAATATGTATCCGGGTATTATGCTCAAATTACCGCGCGCTTGTCAACCTCTTTTTAATCGAAGGTGAGGGGTCGGAACGAAGATTTCCGGCCCCGCGCTGCTACAAGGCTCGTTCAAAAAAAATGTGCCTCCCCCGTTACCGAGGGAGCGTGTGATCATCCCTTTTCGGCTACGATCATCGCGCCGCCGCCGAAACCAGGAATGCGGTCAAGCCGGACAATGCCGGTTTGATATGGGGTTACTTTCTCATGTTCAAGCAATGTCTTGAAAAGTTTCTGTGACCTGGCGCCTCTCTTGACGGCTGGGGCGGACCGCTTCCTCCGTCCCCTCGTGGTCCAACCTGAGATTCTTGTACCTGGCCAAGCCGGTACCTGCAGGGATCAGCCGTCCCATAATCACGTTCTCTTTGAGCCCTCGCAAGTGGTCTATCTTTCCACAAAGCGAGGCCTCGGTAAGGACCTTGGTGGTCTCTTGAAAACTAGCCGCGCTGATAAAGGAGTCGGTAGACAGAGACGCCTTTGTGATTCCAAGGAGGAGGGGTTCGCCCACCGCCGGGCTGCCTCCTGCCTGCATTACGCGGTTGTTCTCTTCTTGGAAGAGCAACCGCTCGATCTGCTCGCCCACGAGGAAGTCGGTGTCGCCAACCTCCTTTACGCGGACTCGCCGCAGCATCTGTCTGACGATCACCTCAATGTGCTTGTCGTTGATCTTGACACCTTGAAGGCGATAGACCTCTTGCACCTCGTCCACTAGGTATTTGGCCAGATCTTTCTCCCCTTTGATTCCGAGGAGGTCATGGGGGTTGGTCGAGCCCTCCATGAGAGCTTCTCCGGCCTGAACCCAATCGCCTGAGTGGACGGAAATATGCTTACCTTTGGGGATAAGATATTCTTTAGGTTCGCCCACTTCGGGGGTCACGATCACTTTCCGCTTACCTTTTGTGTCCTTGCCAAAGCTCACCAGTCCGTCAATCTCCGAAATGATGGCGAACTCTTTGGGCTTGCGCGCTTCGAAGAGTTCCGCCACGCGGGGGAGTCCTCCGGTGATATCTTTGGTTTTTGTAGTCTCACGAGGAATTTTGGCAATGACGTCGCCTGCGTGAACGTCTTCGCCCTCCTTGATCATGATGTTCGCACCCACAGGCAGGAGATATCGGGCCTCGGAGTCCCCTACCTTGATGGTCTTACCATGCTCATCTTTAATGGACACTCTAGGTCTGATCTCAGTGTCCTTGTCTTTGTATTCTACGATGACCTTTCTGGACAGACCGGTAACTTCGTCGACCTGTTCATTCATGGTGAGGCCTTCGATCACGTCCCCGAACTTCACCTTTCCTGAAACATCCGTAATAATTGGAATAGTATAGGGGTCCCATTCCGCAAGGAGTGTCTCCCTGTTGACGGTTTCCGCATCCGACACTCTCAGGCGGGCTCCATAAATGACCTTGTTGCGCTCCCTCTCCCGACCTTTCTCGTCGGTTATGGCAATGGAGCCGTTCCGGTTCATTACGACTTGTTCGCCGTCCCTGTTGATAACTGTTTTAAGGTCAATGAATCGGACGCGCCCTTCATTGCGTGAGAAAAGCTCGGAAGAGCCCGAACCCAACCATTCCAACAAGACTTGTCCTTCGGACTCGATGCGATCTCCATCCAGAACTTTAACGTTCATGTAGTCCATGACAGGATATCGTTCGTAAAGACGCAAGCGAACCGTCTTGCCCTTGGTGCCTCTGAGCTGGAAGATGCCCCCGCGTTTTTCGGCCTCAGTCATACGGGGCGTACCCTGAGCCGCTTCATAGATGAAAGTATGGGGAGATATTCTGTCTCCGTGCCTGACTACGAACCGGCTATCCTCGGGGATTGCGAACGGGTGCTTGATCCCTTCTTCGTCCTGTACCGTGAAGGACTTCCTATCGAGAGATATTTCGACCTTGCCTCCCAGTTGCTCAGATTCGTGCATCTTGTGGTTCGGCCCCTCATAGAGGAACGAGTTTTCACGCAGCGTCTGGCCGTCTTCAATCAACCACTTTTTAGCCTCAGACTCACCCAGCGTAAATTCCTCGGAGACCATGATCGCCTTGATCTTATCCTTGTCTTTCTCAAAGGAAACCTTGCCGCGCTTGCGTGCGGAGATGATGTTGCGCTTCAGAGAGGCTGTGCCTCCGATGTGGAATGTCCGCATGGTGAGCTGAGTTCCGGGCTCACCAATTGATTGAGCTGCAATGATACCCACAGCTTCGCCTATATTGACCATCCTGCCGTGGGCAAGGTCGCGGCCGTAACATAGGCCGCAGACTCCCCGACGCGACTGGCATGTTAGAACCGACCGGATTTTGACGCGGTCGATGCCGGCGTCCTGTATTCTTTCTCTATGCTCTTCAGTTATTTCTTCGTTGGCCCGAACGATTATCTCACCCGTGAACGGATGTTCGATATCCTCGAGGACCACTCGGCCCAGGATACGGTCCGCCACGTGCTCGATGATCTCGCCACCCTCTTCGAGGGAGGCCATTTCTATGCCGTCCAATGTGCCGCAGTCAGGCTCGGAGATGATGGCATCCTGGGCCACGTCCACTAATCGCCGTGTGAGGTAACCGGAGTTCGCGGTTTTCAGGGCCGTATCCGCCAGACCCTTACGAGCCCCGTGTGTGGAGATAAAATACTGCAACACAGTAAGGCCTTCTCGGAAGTTGGCCTCAATAGGCGTTTCAATGATTTCTCCAGTGGGCTTGGCCATGAGACCGCGCATGCCCGCTAGCTGACGGATCTGCTGCGTGCTTCCTCTAGCTCCGGAGTCAGCCATCATGTATATCGGGTTGAAACTTTCGACGTTTCTCTCGGAGCCGTCTTGCAGCTTTATGGTCATGGTCCGCAGACCGCTCATCATCCTTTCGGAGATGTCCTCGTTGGCGCGGGCCCAGATATCGATCACTTTGTTGTAACGTTCACCATCTGTTATAAGGCCTTCCTTGTACTGGTTCTGAATTTCCAAAACTTCTTCTCTAGCCTTATTGAGGATCTCTTTCTTGGACTCGGGTATGACCATGTCATCGACACAGATAGAGAGCCCTGCCTTGGTGGCATAGTAGTACCCAAGGTCTTTGAGGCGGTCGGCGAGGATCACTGTTTTCTTGTCGCCGCACCTGCGGTAAGCCTCGTCGATAAGGTTAGCCAGTTCTTTCTTCTTCATCACCTTGTTGATGACACTGAACGGGATTTCCCCCGGGACGATCTCGTGAAGCAGGATTCGACCTACCGTAGTCTGTATCCTTTCATCGTTTTCACGAAGAATAATTTTCTCGTGAAGGTCTACTACGCCTGCATCGTACGCGACGCGCACTTCGGAAGCGTCGGCAAATATGCGGATCTTCCCGTCCAACTCCGGATCAACTGACTCCCTCGTCAGATAATACAGACCGAGCACGATGTCCTGAGTCGGAACGATGATCGGCTTTCCGTGAGCCGGCGACAGGATGTTGTTGGTGCTCATCATGAGCACTCGAGCTTCCACCTGGGCCTCAATGGAGAGAGGGATGTGCACGGCCATTTGGTCTCCATCGAAGTCGGCGTTGAATGCCGTGCAGACCAGGGGGTGCAGTTGAATGGCCTTTCCTTCTATGAGTACCGGTTCAAATGCCTGTATACCAAGCCTGTGAAGAGTAGGAGCCCGGTTAAGAAGGACCGGATACTCTTTGACCACATCTTCCAGGATATCCCAAACTTCAGGAGTCTCCTTTTCCACTAATTTCTTGGCGCTCTTAATGGTAGTTACGTAGCCTCGTTCTTCCAGCTTGCTGTAAATGAAGGGCTTGAAGAGTTCGAGAGCCATTCTTTTAGGCAGGCCGCACTGGTGGAGGCGCAGATCAGGTCCGACTACAATCACTGAACGTCCGGAATAGTCGACTCTTTTTCCGAGAAGGTTCTGGCGGAAACGTCCTTGCTTGCCTTTCAACATATCGGAAAGCGACTTGAGAGGACGCTTGTTGGGACCAGTGATGACGCGGCCCCTTCTTCCGTTGTCGAAAAGGACGTCCACCGCCTCTTGAAGCATTCTCTTCTCATTGCGAAGGATGATCTCAGGAGCATTAAGTTCCTTGAGTCGCTTCAGCCTGTTATTCCGATTTATCACACGCCGGTACAAATCATTGAGGTCCGACGTCGCGAAACGGCCTCCGTCGAGAGGAACCAATGGCCTCAAGTCGGGAGGGATAACGGGTACAGTGGTAAGGATCATCCACGCGGGGTTCTGCCACTGGTGGAATTTGCCCAGGTCTGCCGGCCGGATGACACGTGAGCGGATGAGACGGTCGACTATGCTATTGATATCCACAAACGCCAGTAGCTTGCGTGCTTCCCAGGCGTCGGTCTCTTCCCATTTCACCTGGATCGCTCGAGCGCCCTGAATCACTTCATCCAGAAACCGACCCACTTCATCATCAGGGTCGACTTCTTGGTAGAGGGCCGTGAGTTCATTCACCAGGGTTTCGGGATCGATCCCCTTGAGCGATTCCAGGACTCTAAGTCGCTTGGCCAACTTTTTGCGCTTAGCCTCAGAGGTGGAATCCTTCATGTCCTCTCTGAGTTTGACGCTCTCTGTAACCAGATCCAGCTTTTCGAGCATGTCGCGGACAGCTTCACCGCCCATTCGAGCCTCGAAAGACCCAGGTCCATATTCTTCCATCGTCTGGCGATACTTTTCCTCGTTGATAAGCGTTCCAGGTTCCAGATTGGTCTTTCCTCCGGATAACACCAGGAAGGATTCAAAATAGAGAACTCTTTCCACTTCCTTGAGAGTGAGGTCGAGCAGAGTGCCTATGCGACTGGGCAGGCTCTTCAAGAACCAGATGTGGGCGACCGGCGTAGCGAGTTCGATATGCCCCATCCGTTCTCGGCGGACCTTGGACTGGATTACTTCCACACCACATTTTTCACAGATGGTGCCGCGGTGCTTCATGCGTTTGTATTTCCCGCAGTTGCACTCGTAATCTTTTACGGGACCAAATATCTTTGCACAGAAAAGTCCATCCCGTTCAGGCTTGAATGTCCGATAATTAATTGTTTCCGGCTTTTTTACCTCTCCATGCGACCATGACCGGATCTTCTCCGGCGAGGCCAGCGAGATTCTCACGGCATTAAAGTTTAACGGATCTTTGGGTTTCTCAAAAAAACTATAGTAGATTTCTTCCAATGTTTTTCCCTCCTTAACAGGGTGAGCCGGGGTTGTGCCCCGTGCTTTGAGGGATCATCCCGAACCTCACTCGAAAGAGGCCCGGGATTGTTTTATGATCGACTGACCGCTGGTTCGCTTTCCAACAGTTCCATGTCGAGACCCAAGGATTTGATCTCTTTGACAAGAACGTTGAAAGATTCCGGCAGGCCGGGTTCTAGTGTGTTCGTTCCTTTTACGATGCTTTCGTACATCCTAGTACGACCGGTGACATCGTCTGATTTTACAGTGAGAAATTCCTGCAGTGAGTAAGCTGCTCCATAGGACTCCATTGCCCAGACTTCCATCTCTCCCAGTCGCTGGCCTCCGAATTGGGCTTTGCCGCCCAGAGGCTGCTGAGTCACCAGCGAGTACGGCCCAATGGCCCTGGCGTGTATCTTGTCGTCCACCAGGTGATGGAGCTTCATCATATAGATCACTCCGACGGTGACTTTGCTGTCGAAGGGATCCCCGCTTCTGCCGTCGTAGAGCTGCGTCTGACCCGCGGAGGAAAAGCCGGCGCTCTCCAACATGGCCTTGATCTCAGTTTCCCGGGCACCATCAAAGACGGGAGTGGCTATGGGAATGCCGTCGGACAACGACGCCACAAACCTTTTTACCTGGTCCTCGTCCATTTGCCGGATGATTGCCCGGATCTTCTCTCTCCTTTCGGGTTCCTCGGGGTCGAACATCTCAATGAGCTTGGCTCGGAGTTTGTCCGGAGAGAAGTTTTCTTCCATCATCTTATTGACGGCCTCTCCCAGTCCGCGAGCCGCCCAACCCAGATGAGTCTCGAGGACCTGGCCCACGTTCATTCGGGAAGGCACGCCAAGTGGATTGAGAACGATCTCAACAGGGGTGCCGTCCTCAAAGTAAGGCATGTCCTCTTCAGGCAGGACCCGGGAAAGAACGCCCTTGTTGCCGTGACGACCAGCCATTTTGTCACCAACTGAAAGCTTGCGCTTTATAGCTATGTAGACCTTAACCAGTTTGATGACTCCGGGCGGCAGTTCATCTCCCTTCTTAAGGCGGCTGATTCTCTCGTCGTAGTGCATCTTCCAGAAGTGCTTCTGGTCACTCAAACGTTCAAGTATGCGAACCACTTCGTCCTCAGTGGTGGTGTCGCCTTTCAAAGAAACCTCACGAAGCAGTTCCAGCGGAACTATATCCATAGCCGCATCGGCAACGGTCTCACCCTTTTTCAGGTATGTGCGGCCAGTGGCAGGGTCGGTGAGAGCAGATGAGACGACTTTGCCGCGCAGCATGTTCCGAATTCGCTCCCGAGCGCCCTCCTCGACAATTCGCATCTCGTCGTCGCGGTCTTTTGACAACTTGGCGATCTCCTCATTCTCAATGGAGATCGTCCTGCTGTCCTTGTCGGTTCCTTTCCTGGAGAAGATCCTGGCGCTAATGATGGTTCCTTCCACGCCTGGGGGAACCCTCAGCGAGGAATCTCTCACGTCTCCCGCCTTTTCGCCGAATATCGCGCGCAGAAGTTTCTCTTCCGGACTGAGCTGATTCTCTCCTTTGGGAGTGATCTTGCCGACCAAAACATCCCCAGGTTTAACCTCAGCCCCAATGCGAATCACGCCCGCCTCGTCAAGGTTGCGGAGGGCTTCTTCACCGACATTGGGGATGTCTCTCGTGATTTCTTCCTTACCCAATTTAGTGTCGCGGGCCATCACCTCGAATTCCTCAATGTGAATAGAGGTGAAAATATCCTCCCGGACCACTTTCTCGCTAATGAGAATGGAATCCTCGTAGTTGTAACCGCCCCAAGCCATAAACGCGACCAGCACATTTCGGCCTAAGGCAAGTTCACCCTTTTCCGTAGCCGGACCGTCTGCTATCACCTGACCTTTGGGGACGAGATCCCCTTTTTTGACAATAGGGCGCTGATTAATGCACGTGTTCTGGTTGGACCGCTGGTATTTGATCAGGTTGTAAATGTCGACCCCTGGGTCCAAATCGCCTTCGGTAAAGTCGGTGGCCTTTATTACCAAGCGTGTGGCGTCAACGGAATCCACAATTCCATCACGTTTGGCCACCACAGTCACGCCGGAGTCGGTTGCCACTACCTCTTCCATGCCGGTGCCCACTAGTGGAGCTTGGGTGGTGAGGAGCGGAACCGCCTGACGCTGCATGTTGGATCCCATGAGTGCGCGGTTAGCGTCGTCGTTTTCGAGAAATGGGATGAGCGATGCAGCCACCGACACGAGCTGGTTAGGTGAGACGTCCATCAGGTCTGGTTCGGAGCTGCTCACCATAGCGAATTCGCCTTCCCTGTGCCGGACGGAAACCAGATCAGACGTCAGGAACCCTTTCTCATCCAGTTGCGCGTTGGCCTGGACTATCACGTGATCTTCTTCGTCAAGGGCCGTCAGGAATCGCGTCTCCTTCCCCACCTTTCTGTCGGCCACCGGGCGGTAAGGAGTTTCGATAAATCCGAATTCATTGACCCGTGCGTACGTTGAGAGTGACACGATCAGGCCGATATTCGGACCTTCAGGCGTCTCAATGGGACAAATTCGTCCGTAATGAGTGGGATGGACGTCTCTGACCTCGAATCCAGCCCTTTCACGCGTCAAGCCACCGGGACCGAGAGCCGAAAGTCGCCTCTTGTGCGTGATTTCGCTGAGAGGATTGGTCTGGTCCATGAACTGGGAGAGCTGTGACGAACCAAAGAATTCCTTGACCACAGCCGTGACCGGTTTGGCATTGATCAGGTCGTGAGGCATGAGTGTTTCCACATCTTGGAGACTCATTCTCTCCTTTATGGCCCGTTCCATGCGTACCAGTCCTATTCTGTACTGATTCTCCAACAACTCACCAACGGATCGGACACGCCGGTTTCCCATGTGGTCGATGTCGTCTATGTCACGTCCGGGTCTGCCTTCTTTCAGCTCGAGAAGGTACTTGACCGCGAGCATGATGTCCTCACGGCGCAGTGTCCTCAGCGATAAAGCGGCTTCTTCCAATGAAATGCTAAGCTTGCGATTGAGCTTGAGGCGCCCGACTCTGGATAGATCGTAATATTCGGTCTTGAAGAACAGGTTATTGAAAAAAGTGTTGCTGATCTCAACCGTGGCCGGATTGGAAGGTCTGAGCCTGCGGTAGATCTCGATCTGCGCATTGAGAGTCTCGTTGCTGGTAGGCGCGTCCGGATGTTGCTTGCGGTAATCGTCTATAACCCGGTTGGGGCGATCATCAATTTTGTCTTCCAGCAGAGTATCTCTCAATGACGAAGAGACGATTCTCTCTTCAATAAAAAGCGCGTCGAAGCTTTTGATGTTTCGATTGGCGAGGTCTTGCACAAACTGGTCGACTTCGTCCAACGCGATTTCTTTGTTGCATGGTGCCACCACCTCGCCCGTTGCCTCATCTACGATGTCCCGAGCGATTACCTTGCCGGCAAGCTCTTCTTTTTTCATCACAAGAGGCGCAATATTTCTTTCGCCCATACGTTTAAGTGCGGCCCGGGTGATCTTTTTGTTCTTTCGGACCAGGATTTCGTCCGTCCCATCTATAAAGATGTCGGCAGGAGCGGCGGTTCCCACCAGGAGTTTGAGATCCAGCTTTCGGCGCAATCCTTCGGAGGCAATAATGATTGTCTGCCTGTTGTAGAAGTAGTTGAGGATCTCTTCGCTGGAGTACCCCAGGGCCTTGAGAAACACTGTGACAGGAAGCTTCCGTCTGCGATCGATGCGAACGTAGAGGCGATCCTTGGGGTCGAACTCAAAATCGATCCACGAGCCGCGCAGGGGAATAACCCGCGCGGAATAGAGGAGCTTACCGCTCGCATGAGTTTTACCCTTGTCATGATCGAAGAATATCCCAGGGGAACGGTGAAGCTGGGAAACAATGACGCGCTCGGTGCCATTTATTATGAAGGTCCCGTTCTCAGTCATTATCGGGATTTCACCGAAGTATACTTCCTGCTCCTTGACGTCTCGTATGGTGCGGGAATTAGTGTCCGGGTCGACATCCCAAACAATGAGCTGGACGGTAATCTTCAAGGGGACAGCGTAGGTAACACCTTTTTGCAGGCATTCCTCGACGTTGTATTTCTCTTCTCCCAAGGAGTACTTGATGAACTCCAAGGAGGCCGTATCGGAGAAATCTTTAATGGGAAAAACAGACCGAAACACTCCTTGCAAGCCGATGTCTTCGCGCGTTTCCGGCGGGACATCCGCTTGCAAGAAGCGGTCGTAAGACTGTTTTTGGATCTCGATCAGGTTCGGGATCCCCGCAATCTGCGGTATACGTGCAAAATTCTTCCTGAGCCTCTGAGAGTGCACGGAAAAAGGACTCATTTTCTCCCTCTGGTCTTTGGTGATCTTAAAAGGTGAGTTTGTCGGGAGGTGTTCCATGAGCATCGGCCCGGGGAGGGCATCAAAGAACAACCGATCCCCGGGCCTGAGGCCTGTCTATCCAACGCTGGGTGCTTAGACGATCTCCACCGTGGCGCCTACCTCTTCAAGAGCAGCTTTTGCCTTTTCGGCATCGTCCTTGGAGATTGCTTCTTTCACCGGCTTGGGAACACCTTCCACCAACTCCTTGGCTTCCTTCAAACCCAGATCGGTCAAAGAACGCACGACCTTAATGACCTGGATTTTCTTGTCACCGAAATCTTTTAAGATCACGTCGAATTCGGTTTTTTCCTCAGCCGGGGCTGCTTCTCCACCAGCCGCTGCCGCGCCTAGCGCGGCAACAGCCACCGGCGCCGCTGCAGAGACCCCGAACTCTTCTTCCAATTCTTTAACGAATTGGCTCAACTCCAATACCGACATGTTACGAATAAATTCTTTGACATCTTCTTTGGTAACTTCTGCCATGATATCCTCCTCGATTCGCTATTCTGGAAAAACTACAGGAACGCCTCGGCCGCAGATCAAGCGACAGCCGATCCACCGGAAGCGCTTTTCTGCTCCTCAATGGCCTTGAGCACGTTGAGAAAAGATCTAGGCACCGCTGCAAGAGTGTTGACAAAAGCGCTGACAGGAGCCATCATCGTGCCGAGGACGCGTGCCAGTAACTCTTCCCTTGAGGGAAGTCTGGAAAGCGTCTCCATATCAGCCGGATCCACCAGCTTGCCGTTGAGGACTCCACGGACTAATCCCAAGTTGGGGTGGGTCTTGGCAAAATCAACCAAGACCTTTGCCATCGCAGGGACATTTTCATCCGTATCGGTCCATGCCGCAGCACGCGGCCCGACAAGGTCCGGCCCGATAACAGCTACGTTGGTATCCTCATAAGCGAGACGCACCAACGTATTTTTCAGAACCCTGAAGGTTACCCCCCGATTTCTCAACTCGGCTCTAAGAGCGTTGGTTTCCGAAACGCTCAAGCTCTTGAAATCGGTGAGGAACAGCGCCCTGGCACTCTTGAAGTGCTCACGGAGCCAAGCAACCTGTTTCTCTTTTTCTTCTCTTTTCAAACTAAAGTTTCCCCCTTTCAGTCGGAGGAAAGCAGCGAATCGAGGGTATTCGGGTAGAAGTCGTCTCGTCACCCCTTTCCGGCAAGTCTAAGCCGGCCTCAATTAAGTGCCTACGGCACGCCTGCTGTCTCCGACTCGGCCTTCAAACGAAAAATGTTGTGTTAGCTATTCCTTCATTTCCTCATCTTAGATCTCAAAAAAACGTTATTTAACCAGGCTTCGTATCTCTTGGGTGTCCAACTTCAGTCCCGGCCCCATGGTGGTGGAAATCGAGACTCCTTTTAGGTAGACCCCTTTGGACGCAGAGGGTTTCAAACGAATAATACTTTCCATAAGACTCCTGAAGTTTTCAGACAGCTTCTCGGGTCCAAAGGAAACTCTTCCCACCGGCACGTGCACTATGCCGGCCTTTTCAACGCGAAATTCGACCTTGCCTCCCTTGAGTTCGGAGACTGCCTTGCCGACGTCGAATGTCACGGTGCCGACTTTAGGGTTAGGCATCATGCCGCGTGGACCAAGTATCTTACCCAATTTACCCACCACGCCCATCATGTCCGGAGTAGCAACGGCCTTATCGAAATCGAGCCAACCTTCTTGGATCTTCTTGGCCAGATCCTCTCCACCGACGTGATCCGCTCCTGCATCCAGAGCTTCTTTCTCTTTTTCCCCTTTGGCGAAGACGAGAACTCTCATGGTTTTTCCGGTTCCATGCGGCAAAATGCACGTTCCCCGGACCATCTGATCAGCGTGGCGCGGGTCCACGCCCAGTTTCACAGCGACGTCCACCGACTCGTCAAACTTGGCGTAAGCTGCCGACAATACAGCCTGGAAGGCCTCATCAAGACTGTACTTTTTGGAACGGTCGATATCTGTTCGCGCACTCATTTTTTTCTTGCTGACGGCAGGCATGTCACTCCTCTAAATTATGTCGATCCCGAGGCTTCGCGCCGAGCCCATAATGATCTTAATGGCCCCAGGCAAATCTTTGGCATTGAGATCGGACATCTTCAATTTGGCAATCTCTTCGACTTGATTCATGGTCAACTGGGCTACCTTATTACGATTCGGCTCCGGCGACCCTTTTTCCAGTCCTGCCGCCTTTTTAAGGAGATAGGACGCGGGCGGAGTTTTAAGCACGAAACTGAAGGAGCGATCTGCGTAGATGGTAATCTGCACGGGGATGATCACACCGGGCTGGTTCTGGGTTTGAGCATTAAACGCCTTGCAGAACTCCATTATGTTCACGCCGTGCTGGCCCAGTGCCGGACCCACCGGCGGAGATGGCTTTGCTTCGCCTCCGGGAATCTGGAGCTTTACGTTAGCCATTACTTTCTTCGCCATGTAGATTCTCCTCAGACGGGATAAGCGCTCTCCGGCTGCAAACGCGGCCCCAATGGCTGCTCGCCCGCTGGTTGATCTCTTATCAGTTAATTCTTAGCAACTTGGATGAAATCCAATTCCACTGGGGTCGGCCGGCCGAATATGCTGACCAGAACTCGAAGTTTGCCCTTGTCGGGCCTAACTTCCTCCACGGTCCCATTAAAATTGATGAAAGGCCCGTCAACCACTCGAACCGAATCCCCTTTTTCAAAGGAGTACTTCGGCTTGGGCTTCTCTTTGCCTTCCGCCATTTGGGATTTGATCTGCTCAACGTCCTCATCCGGGATCACAGCAGGTTCGCTGCGCGACCCAATGAAGCCCGTGACTTTCGGAGTGCTTTTCACCACGTGCCACGTTTCGTCGTCAAGCTCCATGTGAACCAGAATATAACCGGGGAAGAACTTTCGGGTAGAGGTCCTTCGTTCCCCTTTTACAAGTTCGACCACGGATTCCGAAGGGATGAGAACATCCGGAATCCTGTCCTGCAATCCCATCCCGCGAACCTTCTCCTCCAGTGCGGTTTTAACTTTGCTCTCATACCCGGAATATGTGTGGACGACGTACCATCGTAAAGCCACCAGATCGCCTCCTTGTGTGCCTTCAATAAGAGCAAACTAACCGATTTGCAGGAGCATCTTTACGATCCTGGCGAGGGCCCAATCACTAAAACCCAGATAAATGGCCAGAATCACAGTGAGTACCAGGACCACAATGGTGGAACCCACAGTTTCCTGCCTTGTGGGAAAGGTCACCTTCTGAAGTTCCACCTTGACTTCCCGAAAGAACTGGGCTGTATCTTTTAGAAAAGCTGTTACTTTCTCCATTAGTCTCTAGTCTTCCGGTTTGCTCCGGAGGGAACGGGTTGCAGAAGTGAACGTTGTGGCAGGCCAGAAGGGATTCGAACCCCCAACCCCCGGTTTTGGAGACCGGTGCTCTAGCCGTTGAGCTACTGGCCTACACCCGATTTGCCCCATATCCCCTATTACTTGGTCTCCCTATGAAGAGTATGGGAACGGCAGAACTTACAATACTTCTTGAATTGAAGCTTGTCGGGAGTACTCTTCTTATTCTTGGTCGTCGAATAATTCCGCCGCTTACATTCTGTACAAGCCAAAGTGACAATGTCTCTCATTTTTACCCCTCCGCCGTCGATTCCGTCCGCACTCCAAACGCTGAGGTCGGATCGGAACTGAGGGTCAAGCTACTCGATTATTTCGGAAACGACCCCGGCGCCGACGGTCCTGCCGCCTTCCCGGATCGCAAAGCGAAGCTCCTTCTCCATGGCAATGGGGGTGATCAGGTGACCCTCAAGCGAGACGTTGTCACC
>JBKQMK010000661.1:0-5586 GCA_052146735.1 Desulfomonilaceae bacterium
TGAAGAAAGTACTCGTCACATTGACGAACTGATCAAGAGTGCTGATGTCTTGGAGATCGCCCGCCACGTCGGCCTGAATATAAATGACGATGGTTGGATCTCGTGTCCCGCCAAACATGACGGCGACTCTACACTGAGAATTGATGCGCTAACCGGGGGGTTCCGTTGCTTTGCACCAGGGTGTAACGAACATGGGGACATAGTGACCTTCACCCAAAGATTTACGGGTGTTCCTTTCGAGGAAGCGCTGAAAATCTTAGTCCACGGAAACGGAACGAGCAAATGGATCGAAGAAAACGCTCCAAGCCTTAAGATCATGGGGCTGGTTAGAGACTGCATGTCCGCTGCCGCTCGCTTTTATGCGGACTCCATGGATGAGGTCTCGGATTATTTGACTACGCGGGGCATATCCGGTGAGACAGCGGAAAGGTTCATGGTCGGTGCGGCGGCAGGCAAAGGCAGCTTGAAGCAAGCGCTCATCCAAAAAGGCTTCGATGAGGAGACAATTCAATTAACGGGCCTGCTCAACTCCTATGGCCATGACCGCTTTCAGAACCATGTGGTCGTGCCGATCTTTCACCAAGGCCAAGTGGTAGATTTTTACGGAAGGCTATTGAGTGATAATCCGGATCAAGGGAAGCATTGGCGCCTTCCCACGGAACGTATGATCCTGGGGCGCTCTCTTTTTAACTGGGACCCAGACCGGGAAGAGATCATTTTGGTGGAAGGTATCTTCGATGCTCTGTCCTTAATTGAACATGGCTTCGACAATGCAGTGGCTACATCGGGAACTAACGGATTAGCTCCCGAGTTGCTTAAAGGCTCATCAGCAAACAGGGTCTTTATGTGCTTCGATGGTGACGGTCCTGGGCAAAAACAGGGGTTAACGAGAGCCTATGCTGTGAAAGATGCTGGGCTGGAGGTAAGAATTGTTTCTCTTCCCGAGGGTCAAGACCCGAATGAGTTTCTGATGGGCCATGCGGCTGAGGACTTTGACAAGCTCTTGTCTAAGGCATCGCATCCAGAAGTATGGGAAATTGATCATCTCAATGCCGAAGTCGATGATCAGGAAAAGATTCATGCTCTGGGAAATGTCATTCATAGAGCCGCAGCAATGGAGCCAATACCCCGTGCGATGGTGTGCAAACGGATGGCAAAGAAGCTGGGCCTGAAAGAAAAAGACGTTCGTGAGCATATCGAGGGCGTTATAAATAAGGAAGCCCGCAGCGCCACTCGGCGCTCTGGCACGGCAATGGATCTCTCGACCTATGAGCTTGTTCATCCCGCTCTTCATTTCGGGCAACATGGAACGCTGATGACCATCCCGTTGATGGAAACAAATCCTCAGACGGGGAAGCGGCAATGGGAGCCTTGGGCAGTGAACTCTGAAAGAGAGCTTTTCCCCCTGACGCACGAGGAGCTGAATAATAGGGGATACTACTGCAATGACATCTTGTGCCCCGGCAGGCAGCGTTACAGCCAGCAAACCATTACGGAGTTTCTGGAAGGAAAAACTCAGGGCGACCTGGCGGGTACTTACAACTTCATAAAGAGGGTCTATCAGGGATACTTGGATTTCTCTGACCCTAAGACATTTGACTATCTCACGGCATGGACTATCGGTACATATTTCTTCCCGCTGTTCAATTATTATCCGTACCTCCATTTCACGGGCACAAAAGAAGTCGGCAAGTCCAAGGCAATGAAGCTAATGAGCCAGCTTTGTTTCAACGGTATCATGTCTGTGTCTATCACGGATGCTTCTCAGTTCCGTATCATAACCGAGCTGTTGCCTACGTTGTTTCTTGATGAAACTGAAAACTTGGGCGACCGCACATATAGCGAACGGCGAGCGTTATTGCTGGGCGGATACGAGAAAGGATCGACAGCCATACGCACTGAGAAGGTCGGGGATACCTTCCGCACTCGGGAATTTGATAATTTCAGCCCGCGAGTGTTCGGCTCTATAGAGGGGCTGGAAGATACCCTGGCTTCGCGTACTATTCAGATAGCTATGAAGCGCTCTTACAATGAAAAGATCAAAGAGGCGGAGGTGGAACTGACGAACTCAATCTTTCAGAATCTAAGAGACCAGCTCTTTTTGGTAGCGATGGATTCTGGGCAGAGGATAAAGGATATCTATGAACAAATGGAGCGCCCCGGCGAAGCAGAGTTTGACGCAAGAGAATGGAATCTCTTCAAGCCTATAATGGCCATAGGAGAGGCTACAGGGGAGCCAGAACTTATTCAGGCATTGATTGGATTCGCTAACGCTGCCTATAATTCAAAGACAGACGCTCTTAACGATACCTCAATAGAAAACGTGATCCTTCGGTGTCTCTTGGAGATCGTTCAACAAGAAGACTGGTATGAGTTCGAGGCTATACACCATAAGGTGATTGATTTCATAAGGGAAAACGGTCTCAATGTTGGACAACTGAGCAAAAACCGGCTCGGCACGTTACTGCGTAACCTCCACGTGGTAGAACAAAAGGACAGACGCAAGATCAACGGTATCAAAACCGTCTTCCATTTCATTCGTCCTGAGACGGTAAAACGAGTAGCGGAAAACTACCGAGTAAGATGAGAAGAGGGGACACAGTGGGGCGCAGTGGGACACAGTCAAAAAAGCACTGTGCCCCTATAAAACAATAATAAAAATAATAATATATAATAATAAGGACACAGGGGACACACTACTTTGAAAAGTAATACCTTGCAAAATTTTAGGAGCGTTCTTAGCCATACCCATTTTTTTGATTAGGATGATTTTTTCTTGCTCGCATTCCCGAAATGGTGTGTCCACTGTGGTCCCTGTGTCCCTTCCGCTTCTGATGCGGGTTATAGGGGGACACAGTGATTTTGAGAATCCTTTGACTGTGCCCCGTGTCCAGGTGCTCTGCCATGATCATCACGAGTCCGCTTGGAAGAATATCCTGATATCATTGCTTTTACGGTTATAGTTCTGCTATTCTGCTCACCCTGTGCCACTTGAACTGAAATTTGAGAAGAAACTGCGATAGAAGATGGACCCTCCTAAATTCTCATTTCAAATTTTCGGAGGACCAGTATGGGCATGGTAAAGCGAGAAATTTTCGCAAAAGAAATCCTGAATGACATAAAATCCGGAATGGATGATGTCAATCTTATGCAAAAATATAGAGTTACCGTGAAAGGGCTTGATAGTGTATTTCAAAAGCTTCTCGCAGCAGGATTAGTTTCCGAGAGGGAGCTGAATTCCCGCAAGCTTGGGTTTGAGGAAACGGTTGATTTGTCAGGGCTCTTCGCACTCGCCGAGCAAGGAGGCGGTCAGGTCCGGGAGAGAAAGAAAAAAGAATACTCTTATTCGGGGATGGTGGAAGGCATTGATATTCTGGATTATATACAGTGGATTTTGCTTGATCGCAGGTCCACCGTTCTGGAAATTGGCCTCCCCAACGGGACATCGTGTAGCGTGTATCTGAAGGAGGGAGAGATCATTCACGCGGTCAATCATGAACTGGAAGGTGAGGAGGCACTTTATACTAGCGTAATGTTCCCCAGTGGACGATTTGGCCATGAGACTTGGACCGAACCGGACCGGAAGACGATCAAAAAACCTGGGACACAACTGCTGCTTGAAGCCGCGCGAAGGCGTGATGAGGCAGATTCGTAGCTGATTTTCTAGCAAAAACTCAAAGGGATGCTCTTCCAGCGGGATGAGGCATGAGCCCAGGATTTCATCTTTGAGACATGGTCTTGGAATACCCCTTGCATTTAGTGATTATTTCCATTCTTTTTCCCCTTGTCGTGTCGTCCCCACAGAGCTTGCGAGCATATATATCGTGTAGAGTCAGACCTGAGCGCCCCTTCTTGCTAACGCACTCGCACAATGCCTCGTATTTTGGCAATTCGCGAGCAAGCTCTGGAGGCAAGGCTTTTTCCAGGAAATTCCTGAATTTTGATTTCAGGGAATGAAGCCTCTCCGCGTCCTTGCTTGTCGGACCATAGTACAAATGTGTCAATTCTTCTACGTACTCCTTCAATTTGTCGCAATCACAGCAATATCTGTCAGCAGTAATGAAACTGGACTGAACAAATGTCGGTCCTTGGCACATGTATGAATTATTCTTGTAAGGTGCATGGGAATTTGCTTGTTTGAGTGAAACAGGTTGATAGGGCTCTATCGTGAACGCCTTGCAGGTATTGGTTTCCGCAACGTTGATGGTCAGCAAAAGCACTAAAATCCCCAAATGTTTCACAAATCCCCCAGCCACCGTCGAAGTTCGTCATTGATTGTCCGGCATCGATACCAGAAGAGCTATGTGATCGTCAAGACTGAAGTCGACACGCCTGCCGAAAGCGAAGGCATGTGGAGCATTCCAACGGAGCCGTGGTCAGTCCGAGGGGGTCTAGATAATTTTCCGTTGCGTTGGTCGAGTTCGGATGCTATTCAATATAATTGGGGTCGATGTAACCTCTGCAAAGAAACCTGTAAACCAAGGAAAAATTGATGCCTCCTGTGTTCTTGAATGGGATTAGAATCCCTGAAGAATCTACCAGGTCCCTCATTAATGCCATTGGACCCTTGAACGTGATCTGTGCGCATTGCGGAGGCTCTGTCATCGAAACTAAGAGCGTTACAATGAGCTCTCAGCGTAATCCAGTATTTCGGATTTGGTGTGTCACGTGCGGGAGGTACGGGAGCATTACTTATCAACTTCCCCGTGAATGGTACAGAAATCTTGTGCACGAGTTAGAAATTCAGATCCAGAGAATTTTTTGAACCGTCCTTTTCGGGTGTTCAATTATCTGATTGATCTATTTTTTAGGAGGTGGTTGTCATGATGACAAAGGTGGAACTGGCTGAGCACATCGCCAAAGAGGCGGGGATTTCAAGAAAGGCTGCTACCAAGAGCTTGGATGTTTTTGTGGGCATCATTCACGATGCATTGCAGGGCAAAAACAAAAAAGTGCTAATAGCCAGCCTCGGTTCCTTCAGAGTTGTTAAAAGGAAGGCCCGCAAAGGGGTCAATCCTAGGACCCTTGCGAAGATCAAGATCCCTGCTACGGCACTCCCTCGTTTCACCCCAGCCAAAGCGCTCAGGGAGGCCGTGAGAAAAACCAAATGAGCACATGGGCAAAATGTATCTAATTGTTCAGCGTCATCGAAAATGGGAGTAGCGATGGATTTGTGACTTTTAATATAGAGGGACAATTTTGAACATGATAATTTTTGTGCGATTGGACGTTTCCGCCGGTGGGAGATCTATGGGGAGCGACGAATGAAAAAGGAAGCGCGAATTCAGGCTGAAAAAATGTTTCTCAGGGCGGAGGGCGGGATCGCCAATAAAGAGATAGCCAAGGCGTTAAAAGTAAACCCCGTCACAGTCGGCCGATGGAAACGCAGCGACAATTGGGGATCAAAACTGAAAGCAGGAACGCAAGCTGCTCAGAAAGTCGGTGCCCGTGAGGTACGAAAAAAGGCTGCCCGCGAAAAGGCTGTAAAGCTGTATATGGAAGTTGGCGGAAATGTAACAAACAAAGAGCTTGCTAAAAAGGTCGGAGTCAGCCCCGCAACTATCAGCAACTGGAAACGGGCAGATG
>JBKQMK010000662.1:0-18522 GCA_052146735.1 Desulfomonilaceae bacterium
GACGCGTTTGCTCACCGGACTTACCTCCGGCGAGCTAAATATACATATTATTACGGGAAAACAAGCATTTAATTCAGTCGCGATTTCGCGCGCTTACAACCGCCCAGAGGTTTTGCAACCGCTTCTAAGACCGGAAGATGATAAGGAGCTAGACGCTCTTTCTACGCTATACCACGCGCTCATGGCTGGGCTGAACCCACGGCAAGATGTCTCGCCTCGCGGTACGCGCTTAGTAGAATTTAATCCACCAGATAAGGGTTAATTGATGGCGTACCTTATGATTTCTGCCACTATAAGGCGGTCGCCTGGGTTTGTGTCTAAAAGAAGCCTGTCATGTAGTTCTTGACAAGAGAACTTACATTTGACGTCCCATATAGATTCAAGGACAGGGTTCGCCTCACAATACCTTAGAAGATTCTTTATGCGGTTATCCGGACGTCCCGGCTCCGCTAACTCATAGATGACTAGAAAATGAGCCATAACATGCCCCCTCATTCAAGAGATAGTACCAAGGAAAACAGATTACACCCTTGGGTATGGGTGTGGCAAGTATAATATCGCCTTATGAAAGGGGGGAAGAAATCGTTAAGTTAGCGCCTATGAGGCAGAACCCGGCAATCAGTGCAAAAATTTGCCCCCGGCATGCCTTCAATGGCTCCTAAGGTCTTGGGCGTATGATCCCGACCAGTTTCCCCAGAATCCTTACTTTGGCCCGCTCCGCACCGTTGAAGACCAAAGGCTGATAAGCGTCATTGGCGGGATGCAGTGCAAGGCCCCCATTGTTCCGGCGAAGGATCTTGAGAGTAGCTTCAGACTCCACCCCTTCCACAAGGACCGCCACGATTTCGCCGTTTTCCGCGTCATTTTGCGGGCGTATGATTGCGAAGTCTCCATCACGGATCTGTGCGTCTATCATTGAATCTCCCTTAACCCAGAGAGCAAAGACCTTTTCAGATCCAAAGAGTCTTGGGTCCACAGGGAGATCATTCTCTCTATTCTCTTCCGCCAGGACAGGAGTGCCTGCTGCAATCCGGCCTACCAGGGGGAGAGAAACATGCGACGAGCGGCCAATCAGTTTCCAGGCCCGCTTCTTACCTGGTGTGCTGGTAAGACGCCCTTGCAATTCCAGTGCTCGCAAGTGTTTGATCAGGCTCCCTGCCGACGAGAGACCCATAGCTTTGCAGATCTCCCTCACCGACGGAGGAAAACCTTCGCGGGCTTGAAAGTTTTCTATGAACCGGAGAATTTCTTTTTGTCGAGTGGTGATTCCCATACCCACAATATAGGGAACATTTGTTCTCTTTGCAAGAAAAAAGACACAGCTCCCGCAATCTTTCGGCTACGCATCACAAAGCGAGAGGGATCGTTCAAACGCGATAGTAGCGCCGGCATCTTGCCGGTCCATGACGAAGACCCAGCGGGACGCGGTTCTTTTGCACAAAGGGGGTTCCCGGCCAACACTTTCCACCCTCAAAACCTTTTTCCCGTTGGCCTGTCCAAAAAAAATGACACATATTTTAAGTAATCAGAATTGCTAGGAGGAACCATGAAGACAATTACACTGATTGGAACATGTCTGTTGATCGCGTGCTTCGCAGCCGCGGGCATGAGCTTTGCTGCAGAAAAAGGTGATGTGACCAAAAAGGACGTCAAACAGGAGACTCCGGCAGGTCTGGACAAGCCAAAGCCCCCTGCAGATCAGGAAAAACAGGATTACATCAAACAGATTGAAAACACGCTCGACGATGTTGCCAAAAAGATCAATGAATTGAAAGATAAGGCACAGACCGCCACGGGCGATGCCCGCACCAAGATCGAATCCACCATTGCTACGCTCAAGACTCAGCAGGAAGCGGCAGGGAAGAAACTCCAAGAACTGCGTTCCTCCACAGGAGCGGCCTGGGGTGAAATGAAAACCGGAATGAGCAAGGCGGCTGACGATTTACGCAAGGCTTACGACGACGCAGCGAAGCATTTTAAATAGATGAACGTCATTCGGGTGGTGCCTGGAATTAACATTGCAGTGGCGGCCACGGACCGCCCTAGCCCCGCTCTTCCTCATCGTGAAGATTGTGGTGACGCTCTACGCCTACAATCCGGTGTGAAACTTTGCGGCTTCGAGAGCCATTTTCACAAGAACGGATGACAGCGTTAATCGTCTGTCCAATTGCCCCTGGATATCCAAGGAGCAGTCTACGGTTATTCTAAGATTTATTCCGAGATCCCGTTCAACAACCTGACAGAGCTGACAGACGCGAACATCATCCGCGTATCCGTGCCAAACAGCTAGTTTGATCTCGTCTTCCAATTCCTGAACGCGGTTGAAATATCCCATTTTTTGGTTGCTATGATCGAGCAACGTCCAGCCATCATTCGTTAATCGTACGGTCCCTATTCTAGATTTACTGATGGAGTCGAGGACCGGGTAGTCATACATTTCCAGCATCGGGCCGAATTCCCTGGGCCGGTTGACCTTCAGGATTTCGGTACGTCTAGATTTGGCCTCATACACCCGAATCTTCGGGAAATATGGGAAGCTGAGCAGAGTTGCCCACAGGATTTGGCTCCCCGACATATCAAGAATGTCGCACTTTCCGCTAGCTATTTGGAAAGAGTCGGCTTGAACAGTAAAGATTGTGTTCTCAAATGGGGTACCCGTCTTCATGGCAATGGAAATCCTTATAGCTAGGTAGGGCGGGCCATGCCCGCCGAGGCTCAATCCCGGTGGCGGCCGAGGGGCCACCCTACTCCGCTGGAACAAAATTCCCTCACGCTTGCTTCATCAGGCGGGAAAAGAGCAGATCGAACTCTTCGGCGGTGGAATCCCAGCTCACGCCGGACTTGACAAGAAAGTCGTGGCCCGCCTTCCCCATCTTGTTTCTTAGCTCGGCATCCGCGACCAGAGTCTGAATGTGCCCGCGCAGTTCCACTGCGTCGCCGGGATCATGGAGGAATGCAGTTTTCCCCTCCTCCACCATGTCCGGGATGCCCCCGATTCGGGTCGCGATCACAGGCAAGGCCGATGCCATTGCCTCGTTCACCACGTTGGGCCTCCCTTCCATGTAACTGGGGAGACAGAGAAGATCCGAAGAACGCATGAGCCGCGCCACTTCAGCAGGCGGGACCGAGCCCATCCATTCTGTTTGGTCGTTGAGGCCCAAGCTCTCGCATAGGGCCATGAGTCTGGGAGCCAAAGCCCCCTCTCCCACCACGATCAGCCTCACCCCTTTCAGCCGAGGATCGCCAAGGGCTTCCAGCAGGTCATGAAGCCCTTTTCGTGGGATCAAACTACCGACAAAAAGAAGCCGCATCTCTTCTCCAGGGGTGCGGATGCCTTCTGCCGGGTGAAACATAGCGGTGTCCACTCCGAACTGTGGGAGGTGACATTTTTCCTGGGGAAGGCCGAGGTCGAGCATGATTTTCATGAGCTCGCCACTCACCGGCGCCACGATGGTGGAACGTCGAGCGACCCACCTTGTCAGCAGACGCCAGAAGAGCCTGTCGCGCGCGAGATAACCATCGTCCCCCCTGAACGTGACTATCAATGGCTTGCCGGTAAATAAATTCACCAGTGCACCGATTATGCCCGCGCCCAACCAGTTCGCGTAGACGACGTCCGAGCCGCGAACCTCACGGAGCGCGACGTACAGGAAAGCCAGCATCATCGGGAATAGCTGAAACCTGGCCAAAAAGCTTGCCGCCATATTTTCCGGAATGCCGCCCGCGCCCCTGGTTAACTTCTCCATAGACCGGGGTCGAAAATACCCGAACCTTACCATTTCAATGCCGTCCAGCAAGCGTCGACCATAGAAGCTTCCGTTGGAAGGAGCCACGACCTTAATGGAATAACCTCTCTCCTTGATGGCTCCGAGAAGTTTTGCGATGAATATGCCTGAAGGGTCCTGACCGTCGGACGGGTAGGAAGTAGTAAGAACCAGTACCCTGGGTCTCTTTGCCCTGCTTTTTCGAAGCCTTTCAATTGCCCGGTGATTCATTTCTTCATACTACACGCGACAAATTTCTCTAGCAAAGGAGCGATTGGCAACCGAATAATTATAATCGTTCACCGCGGAGAGCGCAGAGAACGCAGAGGCAAATACTCCTTCAACTTGTTTACAAGACGACGTATTCCGCGTCGGAGCCCATTCATACGCAAGGCATGCCTCGTAGGTTGACTCCAGCAGACTCGGGCCGAGTTGGCGATGACCTTCGATGGCCGCCCCAATCATGGTTTCGGTGGTTTTGTTCGAAGCTCTTGTCATCTCTGCGTTCTCCGCGGTCTCTGCGGCCAATCTTCAGAAAATGGGCGTTCTTAGTGAACGGTTACAAATATTTACGCCCAGAAGACCTTCACAGGTTTACCCTTCCCTACCCCAAGCACTTCCGAGGCGTTACACCTATTGATCGCTATTTCCAGGAGACCGAAGCTGTTGATCAACGCCATTGCCTCTCCTTCGGGAACTTCTCCAAAAAACCGGCTCAACCCTTGGATGCGCACATTCCCAAGGCCAACCGTGCCAACCGCCTTTGTCAGCATCGCCCTATCTATATTAGTAATCAGGTTACCGAACCGGTCAACATAAATCACCGCGCCTTCCATCCCATTGGCGTTCTCCTTGACCGAGGGCATGGAGAGCACTATACGATCGTCAACGAGAGGTCCCACTTCTTCAAAATGCTTGCCAGCAGCGAGATGCGCCGCGACCGGTGCGAATACATCCCTGCCGTGAAAAGTGGGATGAGGGTCCATGCGCATGCAATCAGGGTTTTGGATCTCTCTGATTTCGCATACTTTGCCATTGGGAACAGCTAACGAAAACAAGCCATTATCCGGCCCTACGAATGTTTGTTCTCCAGTGCGAAGGACGATTCCTCGTCTGTTGCTTCCTACTCCCGGGTCCACCACGGCTACATGGACCGTCCCGCTTGGGAAATAAGAGGATATTCCCCTGAGCACCAGTGCCCCTTCCAGGACCGAAAACGGTTGAATGTCATGGGTCACATCGACCAACCGGGCCTGGGGATTTATCCCCAGGATGACCCCTTTCATCTGGGCGACGAACCCGTCCCTGGTTCCAAAATCAGTGGTCAGAGTGATCAGGTGTGCGTCCAGTATCCTCTCTCCATTCTGAATCCATCGCCTCAATTAAACCATTCTACCCCAACGTCTTCGTTGTTGCAAAAAACCGAGCCACTGGCCGTGCGTTGAATGTTATAATGTACAAGTTTGCGCAGCGTGTGCGATTTTGGCAAACAGGCGCAAGAGTGTTAGAGCAAACGGAGGCAATCATGATTCTGAGAGAGGGGCTTCATCTATTCAAGAGCGCCCTCTCGGATCTTTTCTTCCCTCCGGTGTGCGCCTTTTGTGAAGTTGCCATTGTGGGATCAGAAACACCCTTGTGCGACGACTGCGGCGATGGCGTGGACTCGGTAACTGAACCAATGTGCGTTCAATGCGGTCTGCCTGTTCCCGGCCTCGCGGTATCGGGATCAAGCTTTTGCGGCAGGTGCCTTGCCGATCCACCGGCCTATGACAGGGCACGCTACGCGGTGTACTACGAGGGCGTGGTCAGGGACGCACTGGTACGGTTCAAATTCGCGGGCGCTCTTCACATCGCTAGTGCGCTGTCGCAAATCTTAGCCAAAGCTTTTCACAGACACTTTCAGACCGCTGACTTCGATCTGATTCTCCATGTGCCGATCCACAGGAAAAGGTTGATCCACCGCGGATTCAACCAGGTTGTGGTGCTTGCCAAAAAACTGTCACAGGACACGGGCATCCCCCTAGATCGCAGCTCTTTCAAGAAAATGAAGGATACACCGCCGCAGGTGGAACTTACCCGATCGGCACGGATCAAGAACCTCCGCGGCTCATTCGCCATACAGCGCCCCGACCGTATTCGAGGACGTAAAGTGTTGCTGGTGGATGACGTGGCCACCACAGGATCTACCATTGCTGAAGCAGCCAAGATTATTATGCGGGGCGGGGCCGCGCGAGTGGATGTCCTGGTCCTGGCCGTCAGAATGGATGTTTCGCGGCCGGCGGAACGTCATGAGGCGATAGCCACATCGGAACAGTTGATTATAGACAACTCATTGTCATCGGAAGACCATCAACAGGAGGCAAATCATGGCCTTAATGACTCCGGAGCAGTTTGAAGCAAGCCTGAAGGGACGCAATCCCAGGGTATTCATGAATGGCAAGCGCGTGGAGAGCGTGCTCGAGAATCCGAATACCCGCACAGTGGTTGAAGCGAACAAGGCAAGCTATCAATGGGCCCTTGACCCGAAATACAAGGACATAATGACGTGCCGGTCGCCACTGATCGACGAGACCGTCAACCGATACACTCACGTTAGCGCCAGCATCGACGATCTGGTTTCCAAAGCTCGGGCCGGGACATTCACATCTGAAATGCTCGGCACCTGCATCTACCGATGTGTTGGATACGATGCTTTTCATTCGCTGGCCGCGACCACCTGGGAGATGGATCAGAAGCTTGGCACAGAATACCATCCCCGCTTTACAGAATACCTCAAGATGGTCCAAAAGAACGACCTGTCCGTGGCCGGGGCCTTGACCGAACCCAGAGGGAGCCGTAAGAAGAAAACGCTCGACTGGACCGATCCGTACCTGTCTTTGAAGATCACCGAAAGGAAGAGCGACGGGATTGTCGTACGAGGCGCCAAGATCAATATCAGCGGCGCGTTTGCGAGCCACGAGCTGATTGTCCTGCCGCAGTCATCGCACGGCGAAGGCGAAGAGGATTATGCGGTTGCATTTGCCGTACCGGTCGACGCCGAGGGTATCACTTATATATGCCAATACTCTCCTTACTCTGCGGAAAGAGAGTTGGCCGATGACATCTATGAGCTGGGCAACCCCTTATTCGGGCAGCGCGAAACCTCCATGGTGGTTTTTGATAACGTGTTCGTTCCGTGGGAAAGGGTCTTTCATTGCGGCGAATCCAGGTTTTCAGGCAAGTTTGTCTCCCGCTTCGCTCGCACGCATCGCATGACCTGTGGGGGAACCTGCAAAGTAGGCTTTATGAACCAGATTATCGGAGCGTGCAAGCTCGTTCAGGAATACAAGGGCCTGGACAACGTCGCTCACATCAACGAGCAAATCACGGAAATGGTGGTTCTCCGGGAAACAGGCCGAGCGTGTGGGCTGGCTGCAGCACAGATGGGCTCCGAAGACCCTCCCGGCTCTGGTGTCTTCCTCCCCGACGAAGTGATGGGGAATGTATCAAAGCTCAACATTTGCAACGCATTCTGGCGGACAATGGCGCTTGCAGGAGATATCGGCGGGGGTCTTGTGGTGACCATGCCTTCTCTGAAGGAGTTGAAAAACCCGGAGACCAGGGCCTATGTAGAGGAGTTTTTCAGCTTCGGGTCGGACGAGCCCACCGAAAACATCCTCAAGGTACACAAGCTCCTTCAGCACTGGACTGCTGGCATGCACGGAGTGGGCACATGGCACGGCGCGGGACCTGTCATGGCGCAAAAAATCATGCTCCAGCGAATTGTGAAATTTGACCACGAAAAGGAGCTGGTGAAGAACGCCTTGAATCTCAAGGAGAAAGAATCAAGCGGAGAGGATTCTTCAGGGAAGAAATAAAGTCCCTTTCCGGGTGGGGTGAATTATGTTTTTCAAGAAATATGTGGACCATCTCGTTGAGGCCGCTCGGAAAGAGCGGTCTGTGAGTTACAGGATAGCGATCGGACTCGCCGGTGCAGTGGCATTTGTCGCTGTCGTCCCCGCGGTCTTTTTCGTCGCTTCCTACGGCCTTGACAAGTATTTCCTTGCGGAGCGGGCGAGGCTGCTGGAACTCGGCGTCGGGGGAGCGAGTGCGATAATTGGCCTGTTCTTCATGGCATGGTCTGTTTTGACATTCGTGACAACGGGCAAAGGCACTGCGGTTCCCATAGCCCCACCCCGCAAGTTGGTCGTGTCCGGTCCGTACAGGTTGTGCAGAAATCCAATGACCTTTGGGGCTATGCTCTATTATCTGGGGGTCGGGACGTATTTCGGTTCGCTGAGAATTGGCATCATCATGCTTCTGCTTACTCTGATAGTAGTAACTTGCTACACCAAATTAATCGAGGAAAAGGAGCTTCAACTTAAATTCGGAACCGAGTATGAGGCATATAAGCTGGGGACGTCGTTCCTGTTGCCTAAATTCTGAGCTGACACCAACTTCCATGGCGGGACGCCGCGACGAGGTTTGAAAATGCCCCACGGGGTTGGTGCCACGGACGCGTCCTCCAGCTAGCGCGAATGAACTCTTAATCTCGGGACTCCTCCTTCTCGGCCGATTGCGAAAAACCATACACAGCCGCCAAAGCAGCGAATGGGCTCACTTGGGCCCCGTATTGCGAGATAGGATAGCGGATTCCCTTCTTGTACAGCTTCTCTAGATTGGCGAGGATTCTGGGACAGTCCTCCGCAGGAAGACCTATAGCCAGCTCGTCATCCGAAGCATGGCCGAACCGCCGTTCCCCATAGCAGGGAATGGATAGAGCGGGCACTCTATCGGCAAAGCACCGGCCGATCACATCTGAACAGGAACTCTCGCCGACAGAATAGAAAACCAACCGCTCGAACTTGTCATACTGTATCGCGTTCACCATGAGCGACATTTGGGCAGGGTTCGCGTAAATGAGCACTATATCCGGCACGAAGGGATCGTAAGATGTAGGCGCGAGCATAAAAGCCTTATATTTTCCGCAGGGGATTCTCTGCATGACCGACTCACACAGGGCCGCGTCCTCCTTCTTCTCCAACCAAACCACATTACGCATAGAGCCGTCTTTAACGAACCCGGGGAGTTCAGCAAGACCGAAAACGCTTGCGCAACCGGGAGTCACAAGATCGTCAGCGACGCCACCCACGGTCCAGTCGAAGGTCCGGACAATGGTGATCAGTTGGCACAAAGACAGCTTTTCCTGCGGCCGACGAAGCCAGGGGTTCGCGCCAAGCTCGGCCGGGTCCTCCAGCATTTTCAATCCAACGGGAAAGGTTTTCAGCCTCAAGAGGCGTTCCATGCTTCTTGTCCAGTCTGACCATTTAATTTCTTGGCTATTCATCAGTACTCCTTGGCCTGCTCGCGGCCGGCCTTCCCACCTGTTTGAGAGAGACCCTATTTCATCCTCGTAAGGTTGAAGCGGCCACTCAGAATAGCCGCTACCAGTCCCTTTTCGTCATCGATCCAGTCCTCAAAACTTGTCACGCAGGTTCCCACGGCCTCCGGCCTATGCGCATCGCTGCCGCCCAGACGCAGGAGGCCCATTGCCTCAGCTACTTCTCGGGCAAGATCATTCTCCTCGTCGGTGGCCATGCTGTTGCAAACCTCCAGCCCATGCACCTGGGAAAAAGTAGGGT
This sequence comes from Desulfomonilaceae bacterium, assembly GCA_052146735.1. Classification (GTDB taxonomy): domain Bacteria; phylum Desulfobacterota; class Desulfomonilia; order Desulfomonilales; family Desulfomonilaceae; genus CAWBBA01. The sequence goes on from JBKQMK010000662.1 coordinate 9,386, forward strand.
TTCCAACCGCGTCATCCAAATTCATCTTCAGCGCGCCAAAACCGAAGAGCAAGAAGCCTCGAAATGGATGGGCGGCAATCGCCACCCCTCCTGCCTCGTCCACTTTTGTCTTCAAGTCGGCCGGGGTCCACATCCCGGTGGGTTCTTCTTCCAATCCGAAAACTAGTATGTCGCCGCCTGTGGTAGTGACCTCCATGCCCCTGAAGATTGGAAGGCCGTGCTTCCGGCCGAGAGATTTCGCCTCTTGCCGGTCCCATATCCTGTTGTGCTCCGTGATGCAGATTCCGTCCAGCCCAGCGGCCTTGGCTGAGGCTGCCATCTGGTCAGGCGTCATGGTGCTGCAAGCGGAATAGGCGTTGGTGTGAATGTGAAGATCGAGCTTCATTAACTGGAGGCTCCTCGTGCTACTGAAGACGCATGAACTGCGTCAGCTCTGAATATCGGCCCAGGAATTCTTTTAGAAATCCCTTCCCGTCCAGATTCGGATCCTGTTCCAGCGCTGCACGCAACTCTCTGGCGAATTCCGCTCTGGCAAGGCTTCGGCAGCAATCCAAAATCAGGATGGCCATGTGACGACACCCTTTGCGGCCGAGTTCCTTCTTGATCTTTCCCTCAAGCTGCGAGTCTATCTTCCACCCTTCCGCCGCTGGAAAGACAGTCTGGGCAAGCGGACATCGTGTCGTCGTGAAACGTTTCATGCGGGTTTGCACTCGCTCAATAGTAAGAGTCGGCCAGTTGACCACTATTTCACACTGCATGGCGTAGAGTTCATCTTCCAGAACTCCACTCACGACACGCCGATCTTCCCCCTGGACCTGAACCCCGATTGATTTCATACGCGAATACTCAAGCATCCTCTTCTCCTCGTCTGTCACAGATCCAGGAAGGCCGCGCAACTATCTTTGAGCCGGGGATTGGCAGCCATTAATCGAACCGTTTCCTCTCCGATCACCACGTCGTTGAGGGGCACCTTGCACGGGGTTTCTTCATTTGCGAAGGGGCTTCCGCCCATATTCAATGCTTTTCTCAGTTCCGGCACTGTCAAGGCATTCACAAGCATTTCCATTGCCTCCAGTACCAGTTCAGCCATTCGCTCGGACCCCTCTCGTCCTCCGACTACCCCGCGAACGATCTTTGTCATGCCTGGCCCCACTCGCACGCCGACGAGCTTAGCCTCAACCAAAGAAAGATCGGGCGTTAGACCCAGAAGGTCTCGCTTGACATTTAGGCGGGCGTGCCGAATATCCAGAGCAGGTAGCTTCACATCGAGGAGCGCCTCGCCCGAAAAGAGATTGTCGTCCGATCTGGCTGCGACGCGCCAAAGCGCCGGTTCGAGCATCTCAACTGTGGTCAAGTGGTTCATCTGAAAATCCAGTATCACGATGACCTCTCTTTCGTGGCATAATCCAAATAATGACATCGGCCTGGGGATGCACACACAAACGGTAGTAGAGCCTGAGATGTCGTTTAGAACCTCTGGGAGACCATTTGATCGGCTGTCCCACAGTTCTGCACCAGACAGTGAGACAATTCGAAGGATATGTCAACACAGCCTGCCCACATCAACAGGTGTGCGATTACCGAGTTGACCCCGGTGCCCGAGTCTGGTACAAAATGAATGAACGCAGCCTTAAGAGGCTGTGACTAGCTGGCGCAGCAATATCTATGCTGTTGCCTTTTTTCGTCTGTGCCACGGGGCGTCGTTAACAGGGTGCAGTGAATTCTTACCGAATGAGAAGGAAGAGACAATGAGCGTGCGGAGGCGTCCTATAACTGCTGAAGGACACAAGAAGTTGAGGGAAGAAATGGATCGGCTGATCCGCGTGGAGCGGCCGTCTGTCATAAAGGAGATCGAAATAGCCCTGGGCCACGGGGACCTCTCCGAGAATGCCGAGTACACGTATGGCAAAGAAAAACAGGCTCTTATTGAAACGCGGATTCGAGACCTTCAGGACCGGCTTGCCGCTTGCGAGATAATAGACATTGATAATCGTCCCGATACGGACCGAATCGTGTTCGGGAGTTCCGTCACGATTGAAGATTTGGACACCAGCCAACAGAAGGTCTACAGGCTTCTCGGGCAGGACGAGGCGGATATAAGCAGAGGGGTCATATCAGTCGATTCGCCGCTGGGCCGAGCTCTCATCGGCAAAGAGGTGGACGACGTTGTAGAGGTAAAGACTCCTAATGGTCTTCGAGAATACGAAGTTCTTGAAATTTCCTGAAGCAGGCGACTCGCAATTACGTATTGGATAGTCTCATAACTGACATGGACAAAAAGACTGCGCACCAGGCCACCGCGGCAAACCCGAGAATTCTCATCCTGTGCGATTTCGACGGTACTGTGTCGACGAAGGACACGGTGAATCGCCTCGTGCGAGAGCACGCGACTTCTCCGGAATGGCGATACTACGTGAAGCAGTACATGTTGGGAGAGATAGGGTCGCGAGAGGTGTACCAGGCTGTCGCTCCACTCATGCGCATGACTAACGAGGACCTCGCCGCATTCGTCCGCGACCACGCTGCTTTGGATCCAGGTTTTCCCCAGTTTCTGGAATGGGCCAGAGGACGAGGAATCGATGTAAAAATAGTCTCCGATGGATTTGACGCCACAATAGAGGCCCTATTCCACAACCACGGGATCTCGGGGCTCGAAATCTTTGCCAACACCCTGGTTTTTCAAAACGATGGCCGTGTTTCAATGGCCAGTCCGTATTCTGATCCCTCATGCGGCACGTGCGGCACCTGCAAGCTGGGCATTTTGCGCAAGTTCAGGCATTCTTACGACAAGATCATCCTGATCGGAGACGGGGAATCGGATCGCCATGCAGCAAGTGAGGCCGACATTGTGCTGGCGCTGAACGAGTTATTTGTGTACTGCGCCAGTCAAGGCATCTCCGCGGTACACGTCAACGGCTTTCAGGAAATACCTCGATTACTAACCAGACGCATCGAGGCGGTCACCTTTGATATGGACGGCACTTTGGTCGATTCTCTCGGTTCCATTACCGACGCGTTCAATCACATGTTTGCTCGGCTTGGATACCCATCGATGACTATGGAAGAAGTGGTCCGACATACTTCGATCTCACTCATGGATTTCGTGAAAACCTTTCTCAAACCCGAGGAAGTTGAAAAAGGGGTCCGAGTATTCCGAGAATACTACGACGCTATCTTCCTTGAGAAGACAAAGATGATTCCTGGGGCAATGGAGACGCTTTCGGCCCTTAACGGGACGACGCTCCAGGGTGTTGTGACCAATAAACGAGGGAAATATGCGCGAATGCTTGCGGAACATCTTGGATTCTCGCAAAACATGGCTCGAATCATAGGGGCTGAAGACGGCTTCAAGGCCAAGCCTGCGGGCGAAATGTTCGAGGAATTCATAAAGTCGGTCGGGACCGCAAAAGAGAAAACGATCTACGTGGGAGATGCCCCTCTGGATATTGAGGCAGCAAAAAACGCAGGCATAGACGCCTTTGCCGTCGCGAGCTCCATATTCTCTGCCGAGGAGCTTGCCATGCACCTACCCCGTCGTGTATTGAATCACATAACCCAGCTACCCGGAGTGCTCCAGCCTCTGATATAGGTCTCAGAGCCGGCCTCAGAACGCCATGGTCTCAGCCGTTACAGCTGTTCTCTCCTTTTGTTAGAAGTGCGTCAGGATAAGGAGCAGCCACAAAGATTGCTTTGACAGGTGGGCTTTGGGAAGGGTATGCTCACGTACTGGGGAAAGCTCCTTTCTAAAATGTGACGCAATTGCAATGTGTTGGGAGGGAAGATTATGTTAAGAGTCGGGTCCCTGTTATTATTACTCATCTTGGGTTCATGTATTCCCTTTGTTGCCCCATTCGCATTTGGATGGGAATTCAACATGGAGGCATCCTTTAATTGGGCTAACGAATGGTATGATCAACAGGGTCATCGTGGCTTTTTCGGCCCCTACAATGTGGACAACGGCCCGGGCACAACGGCAAATCTCAACTTTTGGAATGGCGCGCAGTTTGACACAAATATGACCACCAGTGCGTCTGCCAGATGGTCTTACTTCTGGGTTGAATTAAATCCCAAATTTCAAGTGAACCCGGCAATCAGGCTTACTGGCAAGTATCGCCTGGGCACGTACGGGGTCCCCCTGAACGTGAATTCCTACGCACAAAATGCCCCTGGCGTGAACACCGCCTTTAGTGACGGACAGTGGACCATGTTCTGGGTCACTGCGCAAACCCCCTGGGGCGTGTTCGGAATTGGAAAAAGGCCGTGGAGATTCGGGACCGGCCTTCAGTATGACTCAGACGGCCTTACGACAGAATCCATGGTTCTCGTTGTTCCGTACGGGCCGCTGGATATCGGGATCGGATATTATCCCTATACGTTCGTCGGAACCTCCAGCATCAGGTTCGCAGGAATCTCCACCGTTTCATCGGTCGTACCTCTGGCAGACCCGTATGACTTGATCACAGTCACGCCAGGGATAAGCCGACAGTATTTTAGTCGCGCGGATAATAGTGGGTCTCTGTCAACTGACGTTTTGGCCTTCGTGACTTACTACAACGGTCCGCTGAACGCGGGAATTATCGGAAATTACGGCAGTTTTCACATAGGGCCTGAAGCCCCGCTGGGTCCAACTCAACCGGTGGCTCAAGACTCGGAGTATTGCCATGGTTCGATCTTTTCAAAATACACGAATGGCCGATTCTTCTTCAACACTGAAGCAGCCTGGCTCTATTGGACGGACCGGTATTCAGATCCGACCGGCCTTTTTCTCCTGAACGGCATTCCTAATACTACCAGGTACATCGAGCAATGGCGTTATATGGCGGAGTTTGGATGTCTTGCCGGCCCGGCTAAGATCGGTTTTCTCTGCGCAATTATTCCAGGGCCGGATCGCAGAAATGGCACCTTTATAGGGAAACAGCCCACGGCTTTCGTCTGGCATCCCATATTTGACAATCATCTGGGCAATTACAGCGTGGTCAGACCCTACGCCTACATGTTCACCTACAACTATGGGGCGGGCCTTAACGGGTACAATCTCTCCGGCAACGGCTTCATAAGAGACGCTACTTTCCTCGCGGCCAGACTGGATTACGCGGTGGCCGCCAACCTGAACGTTTTTGGTACCTTCGCCTGGGCTGAAAGGACCTCCAATGGTTATAGCTGGGGTTGTATCGGCCCAAACGCCGGAGGCGCCAACTTTCCGGCTCCATTGGATGGAAACATAGACTTCACCTTTAATCGTTATGCGGCGTCACCAAACATTCCCGACCGCAGCCTTGGTTATGAGATCGACGCTGGTTTCGACTGGAGACTCCTGGAGGGTTTAAATGCCGGAATGATTTTTGCGTATTGGCAGCCCGGAAAATGGTTCAGTTATGCATGCATTGACAGATCGGTTGCAGGGTGGCAGAGCGGCACGGCCGCGAACCTCTTCGGCACAAGACCGGGACGAAGTATTGATCCGGTAATTGGCGGTCAATTTACTTTGACCTTTTCTCTTTAGGCGATGTTCCGTTTACCAGACAATCGAGGGAGTATTCGAGATGAAAAAATCGGCTATTTCGCTGGCCTTTCTAGCGTCAATGACAATGGTCGCGTACTATCCGACAATTCCGGCCTCATCCGAAATCAATCGAGGTCAGTGTTCGTATGACATGACCTGCAGAGACGGGTTGAACACGACGCCGACTGCCTGGTCACACTCACTAGCCGAGGGGAAAGAGCTGCGTCCGACGGCATCCAGCAACGCAAAGATGGTCGGTACATTTCTAACTGCTGCCAGGGCTGACGATAAAGGTGAAAAGAACGGCGATGTAGATGGAGACGGCAAGAAGGACAGCGACAAAGGGGACAAGAACGACAAAGAAAAAGAAGACGAAGGGGGTTGGGATCGACTATGGGATGCGCCAAAGCAGGGATGAGAGCCTGCGCCGTAAAGCAAGCGAATAGCTCCGGAATCGATTTGTTTAAGTATGATAACCTGGACTGAATTCGATCATGAACTCGTTAACGGAGATGGTAATGACGAAATCAGGAGTATCTCTGTCAGAAGTTCATTGTCATGTATACGCGAGATAATAGTGCGTACTTGGATGAGGTTTGAGAATGAAAACTAGTGTTTCGCTTTCCGAAGTTCATCGCACGGTGCCAATTCCTGATGGAACGCGCATCTTGAAACGTATGTTAGCGTTTTCCGGCCCCGCGTACTTGGTAAGTGTCGGTTATATGGACCCCGGCAACTGGGCGACTGACTTAGAAGGGGGATCGAAATTTGGCTACACACTTATTTGGGTTTTGCTGGCGTCCAACATCGCCGCGATAGTACTCCAAAGATTGGCCGCGAGACTCGGCGTTGTCACAGGCAGAGATTTAGCCCAGTCTTGCCGTGATTATTATCCTCGTTCAGTCAATTATATGCTTTGGGTGTTGGCGGAAATCGGCATAGTAGCTTGTGATCTGGCGGAGGTGTTGGGGGGAGCAATAGGTATCAATCTACTTTTCGGCATACCTCTGTTGTGGGGAGTAGTCATCACAGGATTTGATGCTCTGCTGTTTCTGGCCATCCAAAGCCTTGGAGTCCGAAAATTCGAGAGTTTCATTCTGTCTTTGATTATGATCATTGGTCTGTGCTTCGTATTTGAAATTTACTGGTCAGGTCCACATTGGGGACAGGTGGCCACGGGGTTCGTCCCTCGCATACCGGAAGGAGCGCTTTACATCGTCGTCGGTATCATAGGAGCGACTGTGATGCCTCATAATTTGTATTTGCATTCCGCTCTCGTACAAAGTAGGGCGTATGACACATCACCTGAAGGTAAACGACAGGCATGCCGCTTCAATCTGATTGATTCTGCAGTGGCTTTGAACGTCGCTTTTTTCGTGAATGCCGCCATCCTCATCGTTTCTGCAGCAGCGTTCCACGGCAAGGGCACCGAGGTAACAGAACTCCAGCAGGCTCACAGCCTCCTCTCGCCCATGCTAGGGACAGCTCTTGCAGGGATCCTGTTTGCCATAGGCCTCATATGCAGTGGCCAAGCCTCCACCATAACCGGCACTCTAGCAGGCCAGATCGTTATGGAAGGGTACCTGCATTTCAAAATCCGCCCATTCTTGCGAAGATTAGTTACACGCCTTCTGGCAATTGTACCGACCGTCTTGACAGTTCTCCTTGCGGGTGACGAAGGAAGCTACAAATTGTTGATCTTGAGTCAAGTAATCTTGAGTCTACAGCTCTCCTTTGCCATGATTCCACTAATCCATTTCACCAATGACAAAGGGATAATGGGTGAATTCGTCAACGGCGCCTGGGCAAAGATTCTCTCTTGGGCCGTAGCACTCGGGATTCTAGGCTTGAACATTAAACTCGTGAACGATCAAATAGCGGAGTGGATAGAATCCAGCCCTGCACCTGCCTGGATTTGGGCAACTGTCGTGCCGCCATTATGCCTTCTCGGTCTGTTCCTTCTCTATATTTCTGTTCGCCCCTTCATTCGTCTTCCGGAAAAAGGCCGAATTCCGGGATGGCGTAGACTCAGTCATCTTATTCGCGCCAAGGAAGATAGCCTGGACCTGGACGTTCCTCGCTACAAACGTGTCGGCGTAGCAGTGGCGCATACTGACGTGGACAAGAAAGTGCTGAGTCACGCGCTTCCGTTGGCCCGCCAACACGATGCAATACTCTGTCTCTTTCACGTAGTGGAGGGCGCGGGTGGGGTGGTGTTCGGTCCCGACGCTTACGATACCGAGGCACGAGAAGACGAGCAGTACCTCAACCAGCTTGCGGTGTCCCTAGGGCACAAGGGGGTTGAAGTTGAGATCTTCCTGGGCTTCGGAGATGTGGCCAAAGAGATCATCCGCATGGTACAGGAGCAGCAGATAGACATCCTGGTCATGGGCGGCCACGGCCACAGAGGGCTGGGCGACATCATTTTTGGCAGCACCATCGAACCGGTGCGACATGGTCTCGAAATACCGGTGGTTGTGATTAGATGAGCGGTGCGGATGCTGTGTGCACCTGAACAGGGGCCGCCTCTACCGGGTCAAGTAGTCAACGAGAACCTTGGCTCCGATCACAATGAGCACGATCCCTCCTAATCGCTCCGCCCACTGTCCAAGATGAGCCCCCGCTTGCTTGCCGATTCGCATCCCTACAAAAGTCATGAGAATAGCGGCAATGCCGATGACCCCGGCGGGAACCCATATCGATAAGCCTATCAGGCTAAGGGATACACCAACTGCAAGCGCGTCTATGCTGGTGGCCACGGAAAAGCCGACCAGGCTCCAACCCCTAGTGGGATCGTGACCCCCGATGCGGCATTCGGGGTGGAGGGATTGCCGAATCATATTTAGCCCAAGTATCGACAATATTCCAAACGCAATCCAGTAGTTGGCGTCGGACATGAACGTGGATAAGGCCGCTCCTCCGACCCAACCGCAAATCGTCATCAGTGACTGAAATAATCCGAAGTGCCAACTCAAACGAAAGACGTGCCGAGCCGTGAGACTGTCCAGACTCGCTGCCACGCAAATCGCGACGGCAAAGGCATCCATGCCGAGGGCAACGGCAGTTCCGAGTAGAGTTAAGGTGTCCATGAGACCAGAGCCATCCCTTGGCAATGATAATTCGCGGTCAAAAGAAGACTGGGCAATTGACGCTCCTTTGGATCCACCATGTTCACATTTCAGCCGTTTTCAGATTACCCAAGATGGTTGGGATGATTATGAATAGACAAGAGTCGGCGTCCACTTTAGTATATCCGTCGGACCAAGGCAATATGGGTGCAATTAGATGGAACACGCGCATCACCACATTCATGCTGAACCCGAGAACGGGAAGAGCCGGACGCGGCTACTGATTGCTCTCTTCCTAACGGCAGGGTACATGGTTGTCGAAGCGGTCGGCGGATTTCTTTTCAACTCCCTTGCACTACTTGCGGACTCGGGCCACATGCTCTCGGACGTAATGGCCCTGGGACTATCCTGGTTCGCATTGCACATTGGGCAGCGATCGCCTACCGACAGGCACACCTTTGGATTCAAACGCACCGAGATTCTGGCCGCGTTGATGAACGGCGTGGCCCTCTGGGCGATAGTGGCCGTGCTGTTTTATGAGGCAGTTCGGCGCTTCTTTCAACCCC
>JBKQMK010000663.1:0-2570 GCA_052146735.1 Desulfomonilaceae bacterium
AGGACATCTGCTTTGAGGTGATCCCTTTGTTCATTGCACTGAGTATTCTGTCACTTCCAGACTCCAACCCAAAGAAGATGCCTCTGCAGCCTGCCTTCGACAGTGCCTGAATCTTCTTTCCAGACAAATCCGCCCTGGACATCCCGCACCACGGCTTATTAAACCTCTCGAGATAGCCTCAAAACTCAACCAAATTGCGTCCGTTGACTGAATTATCCCTGCATATGACCGCTGCCGGGTCATATTCATCGATGAGCGCCTCAAACTCCTTGATCGCAGCCCTTGCTGACCTCTCAAAATACCCTGAATTCCAGCCTTTACTAAGCGAACAGAATCTGCATCGTCCCCAGGAGCACCCGTGTTTCAACATGAACGGGAGAACGTCAAACAGGTATTTGTCTCGATTTTCATAGATTGGCGTCGGTAACAAATCATATCTGACAGGTTTTGCGGCCGCGTCCATCGCAAAGAGATCATTCAGGTGCACCGTTTGTACCCCGTTTTTCTTCAACTCCCCTTCGTTGGTCCATGAACCGAGGGAGTTGCTGAAGAAGAACACCCTGGTATTGGGTGATACCCGCTTGACGGCACGATAGAGTCTCAAAACCGCCTCAGTCGGAACGGTAGGAGACCAGGAGAGAGGGGTTACATAAACTACAGGATATTTCTGCCAAGGTATTGCTGCATAGTGTCTGTCAATATGGGTATCGACTTCGTCGTAAAAGGGATAAAGAAACAAGGCATCCGAGACGATTTGGGTCTTATCCATGACGTCTAATATTGGTTTGAGCTTTCCCCTGTTTCTGAAATGCAGTTCGGCATTTAAATCGATTACTTTCAAATCATACCTTCCTGCCAAGACCGCCGCGCCGTAACCCAGAAAACAGCTGGGGTGAATGGGCAAATGGGAAAGGCATGGGGTTACAAGAGCGGCCTTGTCACTGCCGTGGCCTCGGGAATTCAGGCACTTGCGTCTTCCAAGAAAGCTGGATTCCCCGTCAAGCATGGATGATCCCTCAACGCTCTGAATTGGTTGCCGATGTGACATCATGCCTTTAGCAGTAAGAGAAAAAGGGGCCATCTATCGCGGTTTTCGCGGGACTGCCCTTATTCCACGCAGTCTGCGCGCCGAAACCCCACCGCACGCCAGTTTGCTTGCGGCATATGACCGATGATTCAAGAATGGACGATGCAAGGTCCAAGACGAGGGCAAGAAGGACACGGCAAGCGTGTTCACAGAAGTCAATGCCTTGAACCTTGCTCGTGTGCCACTTGTAAGAATTCCGGACTCTGAGTAACGCAAGATTTCCAATGCCAACCTGCTTGGCCACTCTTGAACCACCTGTACGACAGGGATTTTTTCAGCACCCTGCTAGTACTTCGGCTGGAATCCGGTGGGCGTAGGACCCTGAGCAGCTTTTGCAGCCTTCAACAGCCTTTCACAGTCCCCTTTGATCACATCAACACCCAAATTATTGAAAAACGTATAGAGCTCCTCTGGAGTTTGGCCTGGTTTGGAAAGCATGTTGACAAATTGCTCTGCCTTTGGGCTCACTCCGCCCGGGTGCTTTTCGGCTTCGGTAGTGCAGTCATCGATGAAATCGATAAAACTTTTTCCCGGCATAATTCACCTCTCCTTTCTAACAAGCCATACATAGTACTAATTGTTCCTCCGATTTCCATCATCGTGGTTTAGGCGCTTTTGCCAAGATAAGGTCGGGCAACAAGACCTTGAAACCATTCCGCCGCGTCTGTCGCCATGTGAAGCGGAATATGAGGATGATAGGTCACCCATAAGACGACGCTTTCGCCAGCACTCTCTTGCAATAAGGGGCCTGCGGGAACATGTCTCTGTACCATTCAGAAGGCCTCACCATCCCCTCTATGCTGCAGAGGCATGAGTAGAGACAATTCCGACAAATCAATCGATCCTCCGACACTGCCGCGCAGTAGTCGGCCGAGGTCATGATTTTCTTGAGAATACCGGGTTCATAGATGCCAAAATCATCCGTTGTCGAATGAGCGAGTGTGATACGATTTTCCGCTTTGATCATGACGCTACCTGGCCCGTACAAAGGAGGAGAGGGGGGTACCCAGGGCATCCCAAGAACTCTGGAAGCAACCGCAGCCAGGGGATTGTTCAATAGGTCTACTTTTAGACCGTAGAGATTTAGAAGCGAAACCATTTGGACGAGTCTGAGAAAGTCATCAGGGCTCAGAACCTCTTTTGATAGATCAAATACATCTGCCGGCACGCGGATGAGTTGTATAAAGGTTAGCTGCTTTATGTCGGGAAAAGCTATGAAAAGCCCTTCTGCAAAGCGCGGCAGGTTTGGAATGAGGCTTCTGCCGACCGTGGTAAATATATGAACGGGAAGACCGGCGCTCATTGCATTGTCGATACCCTTTAGGGCCCGGTCGTATGATCCTTTTCCCCGTACGTGGTCATGGAGTCGTCTCGGCCCCTGAAGGCTCACTGAAATGGCAAGACCACTGTAGGCTGCAAGTTTCCGGCTGACTTTGCCTGTCAGCAATGTCCCATTGGTATTTAAAAAGGCATTCTGATATCC
>JBKQMK010000664.1:0-15716 GCA_052146735.1 Desulfomonilaceae bacterium
TCAGCCTCTCAACTACGATACGGCTATTGACGCTAGCAATTCTTATGCCAGGGTTTGAAAGACACTTTAACGAGGCAACCCGTTGAAAATGAAGAAGATACTCCGTTATGCGAAAATTCATGTCTCAAAACGCCGGTGTTATATTTTTTGACACGCTGTAAAGAAAAGCGGCCTTGTGGAAAACGAATCCAAGAGCCGATCAGATGTGCGACTGTGGGAATTAGCCACAGGGTAGGCTATGTCGAACCAGCTAAGGCGGGTCAAGTCCGCCAAGGCAAGCGGCTGAAAATAAATGAGATAATCTGATCAGTGGGAATTCAGGTCGATTTACCCAGAGGTCCAGAGGTGTAGTGATTCTTGACACACTGTAAAGAAAAGCGACCTTGTGGAAAGCGCACTAAAGAGCGGATTGGATGCGCGACTGTGGGAATTAGCTACAGCAAGGCAGGGTGGGCCATGTCCGCCGAGTGATAAAGCCGGTGGCGGCCGCGGGTACGGTCCCGCCTGGGCGGGATGCCCATACCACATGCACACGCGGCTTAAGTCAACGACATCATGCCCCTCTTCCTCTACGCTACCCCTCTCTTAATGCCTCTTCTATCGCGGCCCTTGCAAGTAAGCGGGTAGAATCTAACGTCGGCAATGGGCAATTGTCGGGATCTATCAGGATTGGTATCTCGGTACATCCCATAATCACTGCATCGCATCCCTGATCTTTGAGCTTCTGAATCACTGCATTGAAATGTAGGCGAGATTCCTCCTGAAATATGCCGTTAACCAGTTCGTTGAAGATTATGCTGTCCACGGCTTCTCGATCCTTCTCCTCCGGAATCTTGCAGGCGAGTCCGAATTTTTTCAATGCTTGAGGATAGACCGGGCCGCTCATCAAATACTTCGTGCCTGTGAGCGCAAGAGTCTTGAATCCCCTATTCTTGGCCTCCTTTGCCACAACTTCCGCAATGTGAAGCCAAGGTATGGGTGATCTTGAAATCATTAGATCGAATGCCTGGTGGGCCGTGTTGTCAGGGCAGATGGCAAATTGTGCTCCGATTTGGGCCAACTTTCGCACTGACGAAAGCATCAATTCCGCGACCGGCTCCCAATTTCCACGCCTAATGTGTATCATATACTCCCCTAAGGGATGAGTATGCATTGAAACTTCCGGGTGCATGTGTTCGCCCATTATCGCTGGAGCTTCTTCGCAGAATGTCCGATAGCACAGAGCAGCACCTTCCGCGCTGCAAGCAACTATTCCCACATGTTTCGGCATATTGTTCTCCTCTTAGCCCGATGAATATTCCCGCTTGTTCACACAGTTTACTATGATCCGCATCAAGGCTCACGTCATCCAATGAGGCCGGCTCGCGCTCCACTTATTTACCATCTCACGGAGCCACCCTTCGAGCCCTTCAACCACATAAAACCGGGGCAACAGCAAGTTGTCATCCGGTGAAATAACTCCCTCCTCCAGGGCTGTGTTGGCAAGAGCCGTGTACGGATAAATTCGAATACCTATGCTCACTTTCATAGCTTCCAAATTGAGGGAGTCCGCGAAAGCAAGACTCTCTCGTGCCGTTTCTTTCGTTTCTCCGGGTCCTCCCAACATCAGGAACCCCATGCGGCGTATGCCATACTTGCCGAGCAGGTCGCTGGTCATGCGAACGTCCTCCGGGTTGAAGCGCTTGTTCATCCCGTGCAAAATCAGCACGTGCCCGCTCTCGAAGCCCAAGCTTACTTCCGTGCAGCCGGCTTGGGCCATAAGGGCAATGAGTTCTTCGTCAATCTTGACAGGATACAGGATACATCGCCAGGCAATGTCCAAATGAGCTTCCACCAGCTTTGAGCATAACAGCCTAGTGTAGGATGGAGGTAAATTGAACGTATTGTCAACGAAATAGAAGCGACTGAAGCCCACTCGCGCACACTCACCGAGCCACTGGACAACGGATTCCGGAGATCGCTTCCGGATTACGCAACCTTCTATGACTGCCGTAGAACAGTAGCTGCACTTCATTGGGCATCCCCGCCGCGTCTGTACAGGCAGCCAAAACTCATGATCGCGGTATCGTGCAGCAGACAGGAGGCAACTTTCAGGGAGAGGAAACTCGTCGAGATCCTTGGCAAACGCTCTCTCTCCACGAGGTCCGGCGCGGGAAACGTAAAGACCGGGCACGCCTGAAAAGTCTCGGCCCTCCTCGATCCGTTTCAGAAGCTCAGGGAACGCACCTTCTCCCTCGCCCTGAATGCCCATGTCCGCGCCTAAGAATTCCAATGAACTCTCGGGAAAAATGCTGTATCCCGCTCCGCCTAGAACAATGGGTGCTTTTGAAAGTGATCTGCATTCGGTTATGACCTCTCTGACTTCCTCCAGCAGGAATTGTGGTTCCTCCATATCCTGATCGTCTATGTTCCTCACTGTTATGCCGATAACATCAGGATGAAATTCGTGAACAGCTTCTTTGAGCGCTGCCGTTGGATCATTTTCCTCCATCAAGTCCAATAGTTTAACTTGATGACCGGCCTTTTGGGTCGCCGCGGCCACGCACGCCAGGCCCAACGGCCAGGTCACCATATTGATCTCTTCTCTGTTGGCGGATATCAGCAGAACTCTCATGGCCTAACTCTTATTTCGAACCCTTATGCAGCCGTTCACAAATATTGTGCCATTTGCACAGTAGGACCGGCATCTTGCCGGTTAGTGACAAGAACGGATGACCGGCAAGATGCCGGTCCTACTATGTGTTGCCGTAGCAGATGAGGTCATGTATTCCCGCCATTTGCGACAAAATCGGTGCCACGGACGTGTCCCGCGCTTCGCTGGACTAGTCCGTGCATGGATGAACCTTCGGCACATCCGTGGCACCACGCAAATGCTCCTGATTTTGTTAGCCTTTATCATTCCTCGTGCCGAATCCGCTTCAGACCCAGTGACAGCACCATACCGACCAGCGACACTCCGGCCCCAAGCAGAAAAGGCCCGGTGAAAGACCTAGTGATGTCTGCGAGATACCCGCCTACTGCCGGCCCCAGAGCTTGGCCGATCCCAAAAAAGAGGGTGATAAATCCGAGTCCCGCAGGAGCCAGCCGCGGCCCCACATAGTCACCCGCAGTGGCAGCCATGATAGTCGGGATGCTCCACGCAGTCAGCCCGAAGATAAGCGCGGAAAGATAGAAGCCCCACGTCACTTGAAATAAGGCAAAAATTGCATAGGAAGTCCCCAGCACGAGATAGGCAAGGGCCGCGGCGGCCGCTCGTCCAAGCTTGTCCGATAGTCCACCCCAGATGACTCCACAGAAGATGCTCAAGCCTCCCACCACCGCCCATAGCCAGCCGGCTTCACTCGGGGCCATTTCCATTTCTTTGCAAAGATATGCCGCGAAGAAAGTCATATAAATGATATAAGAAAAGCCGTACATAAAGTACACCAGACCCAGGTACCAGACCCCTCCCACCTTGTATACCCTCCCCCAGTCAAGGGGAGCGACCGCGGCTTTGGCAGGATTGGCGGTTCCCACTTGTTCGCTTGCGCCAACCTGTGTCAATCCCATATCCTCGGGCCGACTTCGTATCAATAACCCAGCGACGCCGGCAATCACCAGGACCGCACCGCCGAGGTAATACCAGGCAAAACGCCATCCTTCTGTACCATAGGCCCCCAGCAAGACAGGAACGACAAGGCCAGCGATCATGGTGCCACCACCGATGCCTGCTGAGACAATCCCCGTGGCAAAGCCTCTGCGTGCCGCAGCGAACTACGCTGAGCCCAAGGCCATGGCTGGCACGTAAGCCGCGCCATTGCCCAATCCGGTTAGCAGCCTCATGGCAAAGGCGAATTGGAAGGTTTCGGCCAATCCTGTGAGTACCATGGTTATCCCCATGAGGGTGAGAGCGAGGGCGATCACCACACGAGGTCCAAAGCGAGCTGCCAGGAACCCACCTATGATCGCCATCAAAAGGTAGCCCACGAAATTGCCGGTACCCAGAAGTCCCAATTCAGTATAATTGAACTGGAGGCCGTCCTTCATAGCCGGGAGGATAAGAGTGTAAGACATGCGGCCAAAACCGTGAGCCCCGATTGTCACCAAAAGCCCCGTCAGGATGACCACCCAACCGTAATGGAACTTCCTGTCAGCCAATTCTCTACTCCTGTATTGGCGGTCCATACCGGAAAGTAGGCTCCGGTCTAAGTTTAGGCGGCCTTATGGTTAAGGATTGGCCTACAGACTTCCGCATCGCAGTTGACATCTGTTCCGCGGCCCATGCGCTCTTTCCCTGGTGGTTTCTGACCATGTATGTCTATAGTGCTGCGCACCGGGTTTCGCGGGTGAAGATGTTGGTGAAGATTCCCCTCACCCTTCCCTCTCACCCAGGTGAGAAGGTTTTGTTGTCTCCCTCCCTCGACGGGAGGCGTCAGGGGGGGGGTGATCTTGACGCAAATCGCTACGGGTTTCACTATAAGAGACGCTCTTGAGCAGAGAGTTCGGGATTTCCGCCTGGGCCGTACGCTTGACAAGACTTTTCGGCGAAAATACTATAATGCGTCACTGGCTTGAGCAAGAGGCGCCCTTTATCCCTCGAACCACGCACACGGCTATTTGAAAACAAACTCTTCCGAAGGTCGGCCGGCTTCCGAAGAGTTTGTGAGAAGGTACGGGCCAATTTAGCAGAGCCGACAAGCTTGTCAAAAGACAATTTGCACTATGGACTTCTCAACGCTTGGCAAATGGATCGTCTTATTCGGTTTAGGTCTTGCGGCCGTGGGTGTCGTGATCTGGCTGTCGGGCAAAATAGGGCTGCCCTTCGGGAGCCTTCCCGGTGATATCCGCGTAGACCGGCCGGGGTTTTCGTTCCATTTCCCGCTGGCAACCAGTATTATTGTCAGTATTGTCATTACTCTGTTATTGAACCTTTTGCTCTGGTTTTTCCGGCGATAGGAGGCTGCTCTCCTCGGGAGTTACTATCATGCCTGTAATTGACAAATCGACTTATTCACCACCAATGCTCTGTTCCAATCCTCACGTCCAGACCATAATGCCCTCCCTACTCCGGAAAGTCAGTGGCATAAACTACCAACGGGAACGAATCGAAACGCCGGACGGAGACTTCCTGGATCTTGACTGGTCAAGAGTGGGATCTGGCCGGCTGGCCATTGTTCTCCACGGGATGGAAGGGGATTCAAGTCGTCACTACGTTCTGGGAATGATCAAGGCACTGAACCGTGTCGGCTGGGACGCGGTGGCCTTGAACTTCAGAGGTTGCAGCGGCGAGTGCAATCGGAAGCCGCGTTTCTACCACAGCGGCGACACGGAGGACCTCCAGACGGCAGTCTCGCACACTACCGCAAAGAACGACTACTCCGAGTTGGCCATGATCGGGTTCAGCCTGGGGGGCAACGTTATTTTGAAGTACCTGGGAGAGCAGTCTGGAAACCTTCACCCCTTGATCAGAAAAGCGGTAACGTTTTCCGTGCCGTGCGACCTTCGGGCCTGTGAAGTCAAGATTACCAGATCCGGCGGCGGAATCTATCTAAAGCGATTTCTTAGACTACTGCATAAGAAGATTCAGATGAAGATGCGCGTCATGCCAGGTAGCATCGACGACAATGGGTACAATCAGATCAGAACCCTGAAGGAATTCGATGACCGTTTCACTGCGCCGCTTCACGGGTTCAAGGATGCCCTAGATTATTATGAAAAGAGTTCCTGCGGCCCATTTCTGTCCAAGGTCTCTATCCCAACATTGTTGGTCAACTCGGCTGACGACCCTTTTCTTGCCGAATCCGCCTATCCTCTGCGAGAAGCCCGTGCGAGCACCCATCTCGTTCTCGAAGTGACTGACTTCGGAGGCCATGTGGGATTCCTTGCGTTCAATGGGTCCGGGGAGTACTGGTCGGAGTCCCGGGCAGTCGGCTTCCTTAAAGATTGATCTGGATTCGCGACAAAGCGCAAGAATGCGCCGAGCATTTCCACAATTTAGTTTCCAACTTGTCCAAATGTTCTTGCCCGTGGGATGCGGGATGCTTACGCTTATTGCAAGATCTAAATTGTAGAAGGGGCGCTGGTACCACCCCCCAATTGATCTGATTCGGAGGCTGAAATGAGCGAAAAAGAAAGAATAGGTTTTGATATAAAAGGGAGCGAGGAAGAAAACTACGTGGAAGCTCCCGCAAATCTGCGTCAGTGCACTTGCGGGGAAGAACATCGTCTGCACATTGCTCTCTCAGAAACAAGGGCTCGTCCGGTTGTGTTCACACCTGATCACGCCGGCATTAAAAACGCCCGCTGCGCGACTTTCGGGCGGTGCAGATAATAATGGGCTCGACCCATGGCTGAGACGAAATTAGGCCAGGAGCCTTATTCCAAGGGGGGAGACTTGATACAAGCGGTGGGTGTCGAATCGGTCGTCTATTGCTGGGGGAATAATCTGATGGTTTCCGCGTGCTTGAAAACACGGTACTCATCCTCAAAGGTATTCATTACCTTTATCTGGCCTTTTCAAGTTTCTCCGGAGGCTAGTCGGCGGGAACCCATTGGGGCAGGTAGAGTTACTAAGGCCACAAATGGTTAAACAAAGGCCGATAACGGACTCATATCTACGCAGGTGACAGGCCGCGGGATTTCTTTATCGTGCGAAGAATCGTCGCGGAACACAGTGCACACATCAGTTGTCTTAATTCTTTGAAATAAAGAATTTCTTTCGAGACCTACTTTTCTACGTTGGAAGCACAGGGGGGTGATTGCGTGATAGGGATTGCACACGCTGGGGACGGCAAAAAGACCATCCTCCTGGTAGACGACGACGATCATGTAAGAGACTTGGGAGAGCGAATCCTAAAACGAGCCGGATATGATGTTCTTACCGCTGGTAATGGAAACGAGGCTCTACAGCTATATAAGAGGGAAGGTGGCGCCATTGCGCTGGTGATACTCGATCTTGTCATGCCCGAGATGGGAGGCAAAGAATGTCTCGACGAACTCTTGAAGATCGATCCAGAGGCGAAAGTCATAATTTCGACCGGTGCTTCGGGCGACGATGATCTCGTGGAGGTCGTGAAATCCGACGCAAAGGGTTTGGTGAACAAGCCGTATGAAATCAGCCAGTTGCTGCACGCTGTGCAGGCCGCTTTAGAAGAGAATTGACGGCACTGTGAGTTCGAAAAAGTAAGTTGCCAGGATGAGTCATTCTGATTGCCAAAACTAAGATCCGGTTGCCCTTGAAGAGAACCCTTCGTTGGAGGGCCGTCGCACGCTTTCTCTTGCGGCCGCAATGAATGGTGCCTCTGCGTCCGATCTCATCGGTTTATCGAAGCACCCTGCCAAGGAACACGTCTCTCGGATGCTAAGCGAAGCGCTATCAGCTTTCGTCCAGCACTTTACGAACCCGTCCCAGCAGTTCCTTGAACCTGAAAGGTTTGCCGACGAAACCTCGTGCCCCTAGTTCAAGTGGTCTCACCCCGGCAGCATCCGCGGCGTACCCGCTGGCTACAAGGATTCTCACGCCCGGATCAATGTTGAGAAGCCCCTTGAGACATCCCTCACCACCCATCTCAGGCATGATCAGGTCCAAAATGACCAGGGAAATTTCTTTTCTCCTCTTTATGTAAAGATCCAGTGCCTCGATACCGTTGGCTGCCGTATAAACCGTGTAGCCTGCCTTGCTGAGAATCCGCTCTCCAAGGTCGCGCACGAAGGCCTCATCGTCGACCAGGAGAACCGTTTCCGTGCCGAATGCGGGCATTGTTCCGCTCTCATCCACTTCTGGCTCCAGAAGACTCTCAATCGCCGGGAAATAGGCATTGAAAGTCGTGCCGCGCCCGACTTCACTGCGGCACGTTATAAAACCCTCATGCTGTCGGACGATGCCGTATACCAGGGCAAGGCCGAGACCTGTCCCTCTCCCCAATTCCTTGGTTGTGTAAAATGGCTCGAATATGTGCTCAACAGTGGCCTTGTCCATGCCATGACCCGTGTCCGAAACTTTGAGCAACACGTAATCTCCCGGGCGGGCCCCTACATGACCCTTGCAATATTCATCATCAAGCGTGACGTTTCTTGTAGCAAGGATGAGCTGGCCCCCATCCGGCATAGCATCACGGGCGTTGACAGCCAGATTCATCAGCACTTGTTCCATTTGAATGGGATCAGCATTGATTTCCCCAAGGTCACCGGACAGATCCATCTGAATGTCGATCATCTTCGGAATTGTTCGCTTAAGGAGCTTCTCGACTTGAACTATTCGTCTGTTGAGATTTAGGGGGATAGGCTTAGGCTCTACCTTTCGACTGAATGTCAGCAATCTCTGCACTAATTCGGCCCCGTTCTTCGCCGCTTGAAGTATTCTGGAGAGATCTGCGTATTCCGGGTCGTCTTCCTCTTTTTCCGCTAGCAGCAATTCTGAAAACCCTAGAGTGACCTGGAGCAAGTTGTTGAAGTCGTGCGCAATCCCTCCTGCAAGCGTTCCGACGGCCTCCATCTTTTGCGCCTGAAGAAGCTGCCTGGAAAGTGCAAGGTTCTCGGTTACATCTCGCTTTACAGCCACAAAATTTATGATCGTACCGCTTGAGTCGCGTACCGGCGAAATAGTGGCTTCTTCATGATAGAGCGTCCCATCCTTTTTTCTGTTGATAAAGTGGCCTCTCCAAACGTCTCCACGTTCGATTGTGTCCCAGAGATTCTTGTAGAACGTCTGATCATGTTCGCCGCTCTTCAGCAGTCCCGGATTCTGACCGAGAGCTTCCTCCCGTGTGTACCCGGTAATCCTCTCGAAGGCGGGATTCACGTATTCAATATTTCCTTTGGTATCAGTAACAACGATCGCTTCAGCCGCCTGTTCGACCGCTGTAGCTAAACGTCTTTGAACTTCCTCCGAACGCTTTGGTTTAGAGATATCCCTGATCCACGCTTGCACACCCGGCTCACCCTTCACTGTCACTAGTCGGGCGCTGACCTCCCCCTCGAACGACGTCCCGTCCTTCCGCTGCAACTTCACTTCATATTGTGACACGACGTCTTCTCCTCGCATTCGCGCAGCAGCTCTCTCGCGAGCGATTCCCTGATAATCCGGGTTATAAACTACCCAGTGATCCAGGCCTTCCAGTTCCCCCACTGAATAGCCCAGCATCTGGTGCAGGCGCAAATTAGCAAATACTATCTTGAAGCCCTGTTGGACGAATATTCCGTCAAAACTGTTCTCCACAAGAGTCCGGTACCATTCTTCGCTTTGCCGAACAGACTCCTCTGCTCGCAGTCGATCGGTGATGTCCGTCATGAACACGAGGGCTGCGGGCCGTCCTTCCCACGAGATCATGGCCGAGTCTATCTCGACCCATTTCTCCGTTCCATCTTTTCGCAATATCCTGAAGGAATAACGGCTCTGTAATTCCTCTCCTTGCATTCTTGCCTGGTGGCGCGCGAGCACCATCTCCCTGTCATCCGGATGAATAAATTCTTTAAACGGTTTGGAGAGCAATTCCTCCTCGGAATATGCCCAGAGTTCGACGGTCTTCGGATTAACAAATCGATGCATTCCGTCCTGAGCTGTAAAAATTGCCTCCTGAGCGTTGTCCACGACCATGCGGTATTTTTCTTCCGATTCCCTTAGCGCCTCTTCAGATCGCCTCCGTTCGGTTTCATCACTGAATACGGCCACGATTTCAGAGGAGGGTAGTTGATAAACAAAATTTTCCACCCATATTTCAATCCTTTCATCCCGATACTTGTTCACAGGATGATGGTCAGGCTCTCCTGTCTGCCAAGTCTTCTGCAGAGCCTCGAGGAGACCCAGTTCCTTTACACCCGGAAAGACATCCGAAATCCGTTTTCCGATGACATGGTCTCTTGACAATCCACTGATGATCTCGGCCGCCTTGTTGAAACCAACGAAGACGAAGTCCTTGCCGTTGTCTACTGCCTCGTATATCGCGACCCCATTTCTCATATTTTCAAAGAGCGCCCTGTATCGGGCTTCATTGTCGGTTATAGCTTGTTCGGCGTGCTTGCGTTCGCTTATGTCAAGATAAGTCCCGGTCATTCGTACCGCTCGGCCGTCCTTGTCCCGTTCCACGACCTTGCCCCTGGAAAGAATCCATTTCCATTCGCCGTACTTGGTCCTGACCCGGTACTCGTCTTCATAATAATCGGTAAGCCCTGCGAGGTAGTTAGACACGTTTTCCAGAACTCTAGGGATATCTTCAGGATGCAGAAGGCTCTTCCAGAAATCAAAGCTCTGGTCAATCTCGTCAAGCGAATATCCTATGATCTCAGCGGAGCGCTGATTCGCAACAGCTTTGCCGCTTTGAACATACCAATCATATAGGCCGAGGTCGGCTCCCCATAGAGCCAGTTCGAGTCTCTGCTCACTTGCTCGGAGCGAATCCTCAGACTGTTTTCTCTCTGTTATGTCGGAAATGGCAACGATTACCCCCTCGGCTGGATCAGAGGGATTCAGGGCCTTTGTTCTTACGAGAGCGTAGAAAGTGGAACCGTCTTTTCTCCTAAACAGTGCGTCCGCTTCCGTAACTTCGCCTGTTGAGGGCTTCTCGTAAAGCAATGCCCCCACCCGTTCATATTCTTCCTGGGACGGATACAGGATTCTGGTATTTTGCCCGACGCATTCACGATGGTCTTCAAATCCGAACATCCTGAGCCATGCGTCATTTACCCACTGGATTTCCCGACCCCGGCTCAAACTTATCCCCGCTGGAGAGGCCGCCAAAATACTCTTCAACATCCGCTCGTTCTCATCCCAAGACCGATGATCCGGGGAAACATTCTCCTGAAACAATGGCAGCTTCCCTTCGCTCTCGCCAGGGGTCTGTTCCGCACACGAGGGTTTCGCTTCCGTCCCCTCCAGTTCAGCCACCCTGGAGCGAAGCTTCATTAATTCGTTGAGAAGTTGTTCCGTGGGCCTGTCTTCTTCTTTCATGGTCGCGACTCCATCGAATTTGTCACGGGATCGGGATTCTTGACAATGGGTAGAGGGATTTCTATGTAGAATACCAAGTTTAAGTCTTGGAAAGAAGTCGTGAGCAGAAATGGGGGAAAAAAGGAATGCCGACCGGTCAGCTTATAGTGGCTGAGAGAAACTCCTAGCGAGTGACGCGCACCTTGTCCCGTGCTAGAATCGGTATCATGACTTGAGAAATCGCAGACAAGGCCAACCAACCTGCAAATGGGTACTCGAACGCTATAGGCTGAATGCCAAAAGGAGGTAAACATGGGAACCGTTGTTCACACGTGCAAAAGCAGGATCGTTAGGGAAGAAGGACCCACCAGAAAGGCCATTATTGAAGGATTCCCCGGCGAAGTCCGCTACGGGGTCCACGGGGGTATCAAGAAATTCTACGGGATCGAACCTCGCCAGGAACACCCGGCCACACTTGATCACATCGTGACCGCCGTGGCTGCCTGAATGACCGGCACTCTGGCCAGGGTCCTGGCCGAGAATCAAATTGACACGCCACAAGAGAACTATTGGGTAGATGTGGAAGGCGACATCGAGAATGTGAATAACGTGCTGAAGATCACCAACATTAGAGTCAAGTACCATTTGAAGGTGCCGAGAGGCAAGGTGGATGCCGCGAAACAGGCCCTCTCAAGTTACCTCGTCCGCTGCCCTGCTGCCCAGAGCGTGATCGGCTGCATTGATATTCGCGACGACGCAGTAATCGAGGAACTGGCCTGAAGCCGGAATCGAAGTAATGCCACGTTGCGTTCAACGCAGTAACATAGACTCGGTACGGCGCGCACCCGCGTGAGCGCTTAAAGACTGGGCAGACGCACGGGTCTGCGCCGTACCGAGGTTTATCGGGGCGAAAAAAGATAAAACTTTTGGCAACTACTGTACACAGCCGAAATGGCAAGTTCACGCTCTTTTGATCATCCCCATCAGGAAGAGCAAGACTACAGCGCCCACCACGGCCATCACCAGGGAGCCGATCAATCCGTGCGCCGAGAGCCCGAGCAAACCAAAGAGGAAGCCTCCGAGCAGAGCCCCCAGAACCCCTACGACCAGGTTGATGAATAAGCCGAAGCCTCGTCCTTTAGTGATCATCCCGGCTAGCCAGCCCGCAATGAGTCCTATCACCAGAAACCAGAAAATCGTCATTTTCGTCACCCCCACCGATGCAATATGAAAGATGAATGCACGTTGATCTGAAACGTGTGCCGTCAAATCCTGTCTGGGCTCAATTCCCGGTCGTCCTCGGCATCTTGCTGTCCGCTGTGTTGCCGTACCAGCTTCACCCCAAGGCTGAGAGCTTTTTTGTTCAATTCTTCGGTCCCTTGGGGCACTCGGCTCAGGAGAGACCTTTCCAATGATCGTCTCGTGACGATCCCCGTCAATTCTGAGATGGCTCCCAAGGCCACCACGTTAGCCACCATGATCTTCTTGAGTTTGTCCCTTGCGATTGCAGTAAAAGGTAAAGCAATGGCACGGCTGGTAGGAGGGTGGGTCACGAGATCGCCGTCCACCAGGATCCACGCAGTGGGTTTTAAGTCCCAGCAGTAGGTATCGCAAGCATCCTGGTTGAGGGTCAGCAGAAGATCCACTTGAGTGCATAGCGGGTAATCGATGAAAGTATCGCTGATAATGACCTCGGCCTTGCTGGTTCCCCCGCGTGCCTCGGGGCCGTACGACTGGACCATGGCTACTTCACGACCATCAAAGACCCCCGCGGCTTCGGCCAGCACCAGGCCGGCCAATATCAGTCCTTGGCCCCCAGAGCCTGCAAGGCGCACCTCTACCCGTGGGAACGGCAATGGAGGCGGCGCATTGTGCTTCATATTTTCCCCTCAGCACGCCATTTAGCCGCTGTCTCACACACACCCCGATAAGAATCAAGATACGTAGGGAGTTCCCGATCCACCAGGACACCAATGGGAAAGCGCCCGGCACGCTCTGATTCGCTCATCTTTTCCCAGCGGTCAACCGGCACGCCCGACACTCTGAATTGCTTCATCATCTCCACGTTCGAACCCAATCGGTTCTGCCGCCCGAAATTGGTGTAGCAAGGGGACAAGACCTCCACTACGCTGAACCCTCGCTTGTTTAGAGCCTGTACCAGGAGTTTGTCCATCCGGTCAACATGATAAACGGTCGTTCGGGCTACAAATACTGCTCCCGCGGTGGCACACAGGGCACTGATATCAAAGGAGGGTTCGATGGTTCCGTACAACGCAGTAGTCGCCCTGGCGCCTAACGGAGTGGTAGGGCTAAATTGGCCCCCGGTCATACCGTAGGTCTGATTGTTGACTACAATCGCCACAATGTCCACGTTGCGGCGTGCAGCGTGAATAAGATGGTTCCCGCCGATGGCCATGGCATCACCATCCCCCATGACAGTCACGATCGTAAGTTCCGGCTTTGCCAGCTTGATACCGGTAGCAAATGTAAGCGCCCGACCATGTGTGGTGTGGACGCTGCCCACATCCACGTATACCGGCAGTCTGCCTGAGCAACCGATACCGGACACCAGAACTGCCTGATCCTTGCTCAAGCCACTCTGCACGAACGCCCTGACGAGCGAACCCAAGAGTATTCCAAGGCCGCATCCGGGGCACCAGACATGCGGAAATTTCTTGTCATGGCGCAGCCAATCGTAGACTACGCTCCTGCTTGGTTGGGGAGTCATTTTAATTCTCGCAAGCGGTTCAGGATCTCCTCTGGAGTAATCATCGTTCCATCAACTTTATTCAGTCCCAGTACGCCGGTTCGACCGTCATTGACCCGGAGGACCTCTCGCCTGATCTGCCCCAAGTTTAGCTCAGCCACCAGTGCTGCTTTCTTGGCTGTGAGTGCCTCTGAAACCGCCCGTCGTGGGAAGGGCCACAGGGACACAAGCTGCAGAAGCCCAAGTTTGAGGCCACGTTCTCTGCCCAAACGGACCGCTGCTTGTGCCGCCCTGGCCACGCACCCGTAGGCGATGATCACCAGTTCCGCATCCTCAAGTCGGAACTGCTTTACCATCTCCAGGTATGCGAATTGACGGCTGATCTTGGCGAACAGTCTGATGTAAAACGGAGCGGCCTCGTCTTGCCTTCTTGTGGGGAATCCTCGTTCGTCGTGAGTCAGTCCGGTTACGTGATAGCGGTACCCCTCCCCCAGGTCTGCCAGGCGCGGGATAAGACTTCCGTCGGTCTTGTACGGCACATACCATTCCGGCGGAACAGTAGGACGGCGACGGTTGATCACCTCAATTTCCTCGGACCCCGGCAAGACAACCTTCTCTCGCGTGTGCGCCACCATTTCGTCAGCGAGTAGGATCACAGGTGTGCGGAATCGCTCAGCGTGGTTGAATGCGGTTACCGTCACGTCAAAACACTCAGCTACCGTGGCCGGACAGAGCACTATAGCCGGATGGTCTCCATGAGTGCCCCAGCGTGCCTGTTGAACGTCACCCTGAGCCACGTTGGTGGGCATGCCCGTAGAAGGCCCGAGACGCATGACGTTCACTACCACCACCGGTGCCTCTGCTATGCATGCATAACCAAGGTTTTCCTGCATCAGAGAGAAGCCGGGGCCGCTCGTCGCGGTCATGGCTTTGCGGCCGGCCAGACTTGCTCCGATACACGCGCCCAGCGACGCGATCTCATCCTCCATTTGGATGAAAACGTTGCCGCGGACCGGCAATTCGACGCTCATCAGTTCCATGATCTCACTGGAGGGGGTTATCGGATATCCAGCGTAGAAGTTGCACCCTGCGGCCAGGGCCCCTTGAACCATAGCCTCGTTGCCCTGGAGGAGGCTGCCGCGATTCTTACTCATCGGCTTCCTCCTCTTGCTCGGGCGTCGGAGCGAGGCGCTCCGGACTGTGGTGTGGGCTCACCGGCGAACCTTCCGTGCCGGGCGAGGGGCCTGTTGATGCACGCTGAGCGACGCTTGACGGAGCCTTTTCCCCAACGGTGATCGCGAAATCCGGGCAGAGCTTTTCACAAAGGTGACAGGAGATACAGCTCTCCGGTCTGGCTACGTAAGGATAGCCCCATTCATCTGTTTCGAGGGTTTGCTTCGGGCAGAATGCAACGCAGTTGCCGCACCGTTTGCACCAGGCGGGATAAAAACTTATGTTGGAACGGGATTTCTTTGCTTTGACCGGCTTATCTTTTCTTGCGGACATGTCTCGTTTAGTTCTCACAGTATCATAATGGACGCGATCCAACGCTTTTGCAATCCCTCAACAAAATCAAATCCTTTACCGCGGAGATCGCAGAGGATTCTGTTTTCTTTGCTATCTCAGCGGCGAATTATCAAAAAAGATGGGGCTCTATAATAGGCACTAACTTAGAGATTTATTCCCCCCTTTCGCAAAGGGGGGTTAGGGGGGATTTTAAGCTAACCCATTGAAAATCCCTCTAAATCCCCCTTTAAGAAAGGGGGACTTTGATAGCACCTCAGTAGTTCAAAATGCCTGTAGCCGATGAAACTGCCCTTATTTAGCTACTATGAGGGGCTCTGTGCTACATCCCCAGGAATGCTTTCCGTATCTCATCCGATTGGAGCAGTTCCGATGCGGGTCCATGCCTGGTGATCCGCCCGGTTTGTATTATGTATGCTCGATCGGAGATTTCCAAGGCTTCCCGTACGTTTTGTTCCACGAGAAGGATGGTCAGTCCCTGCTCTTTCAGTCTTCGCACCGTGTCAAGGACCTCATCAACAAGCACAGGGGCTAGGCCGAGAGATGGCTCATCCAGCATCAGAATCTTGGGGTTGCTCATCA
>JBKQMK010000665.1:0-6623 GCA_052146735.1 Desulfomonilaceae bacterium
AGACTGTAATCAGCTTTTTCATCAACATGACGACGGTTTTTTATCTTCGGGGCCTTGTGGGGGACCTTACTGGGGCCTTTTTGGGGTCAGAGGAACCATCCCTCGACCGGGCACCGGCCCCAAGAAATCCGAAATGTCAAGACCGTCGCATAATTCTGGATAATATGAACGTGGCGATTCATGTGCGCCGAAGATTTTCTTTCATCTGTCTTCTGTGCGCTGCACAGCAAGGCGTTACAGCTTTTTTATTTTCTCCATCCCCGTATAACATTGCCTTCGTGTTAGCGTCCAATAGATAGGAACGAGAAGCCCGAATGAACGATGCGGACCTGCTCAGAGAGTTCCGAAAAGGCAACAAGGAGGTTTTTTCCGAACTTGTCAGTAGGTACTCGAAGCCGATTACCATGATGATCCTGCGAATCGTCAGGGACCCGGAGGAGGCTAAAGACATATCGCAGATGGCTTTTCTCAGGGCGTACGAGGGTCTGCACAGATTCATGATGGTCTCCTCGATCAAGACGTGGCTCTATACCATAGCTTTGAATGCGATGAAAGACCATCTTAGGAAGCGCAAGGCTATACTCGTTCCTGACATGCTAGACCAGTTAGGTGACCCGGCGGAACCGGCTGATGAGAGTTTGGACAGGGCGCGAAATCTTGAACGAATCAGGAAGGCAATGGAGACACTCCCGGAAAAGCAGCGCCTGACAGTTCAATTGAGGATTTATGAGGAGATGGATTATAAGGAAATTGCCAAGGTTCTCGGTGGGACCGAGGGCGGAGCGCGAGGCAATTTCTTTCAGGCTGTAAAAGCGCTTAGAGAAAAGCTGGGAACAAAATGAAAACACGTGAGTGCAACTAAGTAGAAATACTGATCGTCGCCGACCTGGACGAAGGCCTGAAACCTTCGGAGCAGGAGCATCTGGAAAACCATCTTAGTTTATGTGGGTCTTGCCGTCAGGTGAGAAAAGAATCGGTGGCGCTCTTGTCTGCGATTGCTTCCGATCTACCTGAAGAGCCAGGGGAGGAGTTCTGGAAGCTCTATCACCAGTCTTTGGATGCGCGACTGAAGGAGCAAGAGTTGAAGCCTGTGTGGAGCTTCTGGTGGAAAGCTGCAGGCGTTCTCGCTGTAGCGGTCATCGCACTTCTGGTGGTTCGCGTAGGAATCTTCCAGCCTGACAACCGCCAGATCGCTGATCTTCGTGCGATGTCGCCCGATTTGATTCAAGAACTGAAGCAAGTTTACGGCCCGACGTCAGAAGAGCTGTCCCCTGGTTCCCTTTTCGACGACCAACTCCTTACAGTGGTGGACGCGAGGGCTGCTGCCGGGCTGGATGAAAGTGATGTGCAATGGTTCGAGGTGGAGGATGAATCTGGTCCGCTGTATCTATGACGATAAGCCGTAAAGTATACTATAATAGAAGGCTGTGGTCTTCCAGCTTCCAGCCGACCATGGGTACGATGTGAACGCGGGGCGTGATGCACTCATGACACCGCATTTTATGTTCCTTCCTTTCTTGTTTTCGATGGATGTTTTCACAACCACGTTATCCGACGGACTGAAAAGGAAGAAAAATGGGTAAGATAATCGCCGCTCTCTTTGCTGTTGGGGTGTTCTTGTTGGGAGCCACCTCTCTTTTCGCCGCTGGTCCGGAACAGAAGTGGGACAGGGACAAAGTGCAGGATAGAATAGTGGCATCCGCCCGTACAAATGTAACCGCGGCCAAGCTAAGGATCAAAACCAGGAACAAAGTCATCGAAAGATTTCTCTTCATCATTGCACTCCCCACAATGACTGTGCATCAGTAAGCATTATCGTTATGTAACACATCCATGAAATATCCATCTGCAGATTGTGGTGAACACACTCTGCTTCTTCTCTATCGTCGGCTGCCCAGGACCAACCTAAAGCGCCGTTTAATCCCAGAAGATGTTATCTCATCAGATTCGGTTGATTAAACTATCTCAACGGCGTTTTCCACCATGTTTTTCACCGTGGCCAGCAGCAGCTCTATGGACTCCACCACGATGCTGATGCACAGCGAATCTCTTTGCACCATGGTGAGGTCTAGCGAATTTGTTTCCACCGTATTGTGCACCATGGTGAGGTTTTTCAAAATGGCTTAATGGATGGAAAACCGGATGGCGATTTCGCTTTTCGGGCCATTCAACATCATTATGCCTGCGTTTCTAATGCTCCATAGTATCTGGATTCCTTCTTTTATGGCTAGGCACCTTGGCTGCTGCACTGTCCGGTCTTCCCAGGACCCTGGAATTCCCCAGGAAAGGCCCACTGACCTGATCGAAATTGAGAGAAACGCGATTTCAAATCGATGATTCAAGAGTACGGCACTGACTTTGCCAATTTGTGGTGTATAGTGTCAATCTACGATATACCTAAGTTACTATGTTATGTCAGGCTGTTATATCATTCAATATCTTTTGTTATTGACAGCCGGGGAAGAAACGTTTAGGGAATGTGTTGATTCCCGGTTCATCAGTTTTCGGAGAACAGGATCGTTTTTCTGGATTGAGGGTTTCTACTTCCTGCGGCAAGAGCCAGGAAACGAGGAAATTTCCGGAGCATCCCCATGAAGATCAGCGACCTGGTTAAACGAACCCAAGTCTCAAAGCAAACTATCCATTATTATGTACGCGAGGGGCTGGTTCCACGGCCTCCAAAATTTGCCAAAAATGTCGCAAATTACAGTGAGAGCTATGTAGAGCGAATCCGCCTGATCAAGGAACTCCAGGACCATCATTTCCTCCCTCTTTCGCTTATTAAGAGAGTGCTCAAATATCAGAAGGGGACGCCGGAAAGGAAACCGCTCCTTCAAGTTCAAACTAACTACTTCCGCCCTGTGGACCAGCTTCTGCCGGCCGATGTAATCGGGGAACAGGATTTTAGAAAGAACACAGGTCTTAGTCGCAAGTGGCTCGCCCGTTTGGAGGAATGGGGAGTTATAACCCCGGAGACCCGCGAGGACCGGAAGGTCTATTCTCAGGACGATGTCATATTAGGCAGGCTCGTGGTGGATATGGGTAGGATCGGATTGGGGCCGAAAGACGGTTTCGATGCAGAGGCGCTGAAATACTACGGCGACGCATTCAAGAAGGTAGCGACAAAGTCTCACGAGTACTTCATACAGGTCGTGTTGGGCAATGTCAGTCCTCTGGAATATTCCCAAAAAAGCGCACAAGCTACAGAGATCATGAGCGTATTCTTCTACCATCTCTATCGAAAGTTTGCCCGGCAAGAGGCCAACCGCACTCTGGCGCTCATGGAATCCAAGTCCAAAGGCGAAGAGTAGTCCTGGATATTTGCCTTCTCGTGGAACGAGGTGATATCAACGGCGGAGTCCAGATTTGGAACTTCAAGAGTGAGCATTATAACGTTGTCGAGAGGAGGCAAACACTCTCGAGAGAACCCGATAAGGACTGCCGCAGCAGATGTTCTGCAACCGCGCACATTGAAATCTTCGACATGAAGGGAACGGAGGGGCTTGATCATGGAACAACCATTGAAAGTTGAAGCAGTGGAGTCCATCGCAGAGAAGACAAAATTTGAGGTGGGCGGGAGACGAGCGAGATACGTCCTGATAATCTGCTGTCTGCTTTATGCGATCAATTGGATGGATCGGCAGGTATTTTCAGTCGTTGCCGCGCCGATTATGGAGGCACTAAAGCTGACGAAGACACAGGTTGGATGGATCCAGAATTTCTTTCTTTTGAGCATGGGTTTATTGGCAATTCCCGTTTCATATCTTGTGGACCGGTGGAGCAGAACGAAGACAATCAGTTTAATGGCTCTTGGATGGAGCGCGGCGACGTTTGTGACCGGAATGGGCACCAGCTTCACGAGCATTCTTATCCCTCGCATCGCCGTCGGCGTCGGCGAGGCAGGGTTCGGGCCGGGTGGAACAGCTTTGATCAGTGCCTCGTACAAACACGAAGAAAGAGGGCATAAGCTTGGAATCTTCAACATGTTCATCGCAGTGGGTGTAATCGTAGGATTGATATTTGGCGGTTATTGTGCTCAGAAGTGGGGTTGGGCAGCGCCGTTCTTTGTTTTCGCGATTCCGGGCATAATTCTCGGCGTCTTAGCGTTGTTCATGCAAGATTATCCAACGCCACGGAAAAAAGAAACTACTCTATCCTTTTGGAAGAATTTCCTGGAGCTGTGGAAGATTCCCACTCTCCGCTGGCTTTACCTAGGTTTCGGCTTGTACATGATGACGATCATGTGCCTGGCGCATTGGAACGTTACGCTTTTGATTTACAGATTTAAATTGAGCGTAGCCCACGCACCACTGATCATGGCGTCCATACTTACCTTCTCATTGTTTGCTTATCCGCTGGGCGGATGGATTGCCGACAGATGGGAGCGAAAGAGTCCCGGTGGGAGAATGCGTTATGCGACTCTCGCTCTGGTAGGAGTGTCCCTGTTCGGCATCCTTTACCTATATATTGCGTTTATTCTCTACAAGGGAACAATACAAGAATGGGATGGTCTGCTCATTCTCGGGTTCTTATTTTATCTGCTGCACACCCTCAGTAGCGCCGGTGTTGGCGGGCCGGTTGCTGCGACCACCCAGATGGTCGTACCAGTACATCTGAAATCATTGTCCTTCGGAATAGCTATGACCAGCATGTACGCACTGGGCGGTGGCTGGGGTTCCGGTATTGCTGGGATGATCGCTGATGCCGTGGGAACGGGAAAGCCAGGCGACTGGCTGGGGCTCTGTTATGGCAACATGATCGTCTGTGCTTTCACGCTACTGGGCGGATTTTGCTGGTGGCGGTCGTCTGTCAATTACAAGACCGATATTCAAAAGATCCGGCACGAGTCTGCAGGAGCCGTTTAACCCAGCCCTGCGGCCTGATACAGTTCCCGGGCAGGCGTGAAGCCATCCTCTACGGCATTTTCCGTTTCTTAGCATCGCCCATAGAGCGCAACGCTGTCGAATCGTTCTCAAACAAACAACGCATCTATCACGGTGCTTGTAACTAATAAGATCGCTGTAAAGCTAAGGAGGATTTTACTCATGATCAAATCGAGACTATGTGACAAAGTTGAGATCAAGTACCCGATTATACAGGCGGGGATGGGCCCCTTCAGCAACAACAACCTCTGCGTGGCCGCAGCAAACGCGGGGGTTCTGGGACTGCTTTCCACCAGCGGTCTGTTCAGCAAACAGGATCAGCCCTGGATCTACAGGGCTTTTGTGGAGAGCGGGGAGGCCGATTATGACGACGATATGGCCACGGTTCTGGAAAAGGTATTGAAGCGGACCTATCGGCTGACCAAAGACAAGGGGGGCATTTTCGGAATAAACGTCATGGTGTCGGCGGAGCTGAAGGCTCATTCCGAGGTTATGATCGATACTGCCATCCGCGTCCGGGAAGAGAATCCCGATATGAAGAATCATTTCAAGGTGATCTTTACTTCCGCCGGTGACCCTGTCGGCTGGAAGGACAAGATCAAGGGTGCCGGTTTTATCTGGATGCACGTTGTCCCCTCGGTCAAGGGCGCTCTGCGTTGCAAGAAGGCGGGTGTCGATGTGATCGTTGGCTCCGGTCATGAAGGAGGATTCCACACCTCCTGGGAACCGGTTCACTCCATGATCCTTCTGCCTGCCGTGGTCGAGGCGGTATCCGACGAAAATACCTTGGTGTGCGGAGCAGGCGGTTTCTGCGACGGCAAGACCCTGGCTGCGGCCCTGGTTTTAGGCGCGGATGGAGCCCAGATGGGGACCCGCTTCCTGACAACGCAGGAGATTGATTTCCACCAGGTATGGAAAGAGGGCGTCGTGGCCGCCGGTGACCGGGGGACCCTTGTTGCCCGCGGTTTTGTCGGTCCCGCCCGTTGGTTGAAGACCCCAAGGAGCCTCGAGCACCAGAAGAACACACTCCAGAAGTCGCCCGGTGTCTTTCTCGGCGCTCCGGATGACTATTCCACGATTGACATGTCCTTGATCGAATTTGAGAAAGAGTCTATCCGGGCCGTCTATGATGGGAACAAAGAGAAAGCCCTCATGGCTGCCGGCGAAGCGGCCCAA
The DNA here is from genome assembly GCA_052146735.1 of Desulfomonilaceae bacterium. Taxonomy (GTDB): domain Bacteria; phylum Desulfobacterota; class Desulfomonilia; order Desulfomonilales; family Desulfomonilaceae; genus CAWBBA01. The sequence goes on from JBKQMK010000665.1 coordinate 6,060, forward strand.
CGGATCCAAGACATGCCGAAGGTAAACGACCTGGTGCAGACGATGGTAAAGGATGCGGAAGCCGCTCTACGCAGCGTTCAGACGAAATGCCTGGCTTAAGAATAAAAGCCGCGTGAAAAAGTCTCGAAGATCAAATTCGGGCGCGTTTCCCGCTGAGTATTTACAAACGAATAAGCGGGCTACGAGGCATTTAAGCGAATATTGCCGGTTCTTTTAAAATTCGCAAACGAGGAAAGTAAAACATGAATGGAAGAGAAGTGGTGTTTGTTGACGGCGTACGGACAGCATTTGGGACATTAGGACGTACGTTGCGGAATTTTACGATGGAAGAACTTGGTGGGCTGGCCCTGAAAGGTCTGCTGGAAAAGACCAAAATCGCAGAGAAGGGACATGTGGATACGGTATTTGCGGGGTCGGCGATCGGCGGTACATCCGCCCTGAATCCGGCGCGCTGGGCCGTCCTCGCCTCCGGCTTGCCAGTGACCACCGCAGCATCTTATGTCGAGATGCAGTGCGGGTCGGCGATTGACAGCATCAACCATGCAGCATGGCGGATCATCGCAA
>JBKQMK010000666.1:0-6087 GCA_052146735.1 Desulfomonilaceae bacterium
GTTTGATAATTTCCAAGACCTGTAATTTTAGATGTCTGTCCGCTTTTGGTCCCGTCATCAATCTATCCACAGGAGAGCAAAATCTAGACACAGGAGACCGCACTTTCACAGCCGGTGAGTCCACATAAGGCCGTATATCCTGGAAGTATTCTCCGGTGTTGAAGAAGGCGGTGAATGGGGCTGGAAGTGGACTGAAGAGATGAAAAAGAGAGACTGCAAGGAACGGGATGCCAAGAAAAATATGATAAATCTTAAGATACTAAACGATTGCTTCGATCTTGTGCGGGCAGTTCCCGAACATGAGTATGAGGTGTTGGGGCGTCATGATGCCTTGCCGAACTGGGGGTTACATAAAGTTGCAGGCGGTTGATCCCTGGGGTTCCTTCAGGGACCAACCAGCGGTTCCAGGATTATTTCTTCTCTGATTGCAACTTCTTGACTTCGCCCACCGACAGCCATACCTTTTCCGCCGGGACCTCCACCACATCCTTCATGATGAGAAAATCCTTATACTTCGGGTCCTTCGCAGTGTAGCCCACGTAGACGCCAACATTGGCCATGTGGTCCTCCGTCCGTATGTACCGGTCACCTTGTAAGGACTTAAATTTCAACCCCCCGATTACCTTGACCACCTCCTCAGAATCTAGGCTGTTAGCCTTCTTTATTGCCTGGGCAAGTACTAACATGCCGTCGTAAGCCAGACAGGCCCAATCAGACGGATATTCCTTATATTTGTCGTGGTATTTCTGCACAAATGCCTTCATTTCCGGTGTGTCAATTGCGTAAAACGGACATCGAGTAAACCCTAGCATGCCTGAAGGCATGCTTTGCCCCATGGCTTTTAGCATATCGAGCTCGAACAGAGCGGTGATGCTGCTCTTTTTGAAAAGCCCGTACGGCGTGGCCTGTTTGATAAAGCTGCTTAGTCCGCCTCCCCAGAGACTGCTGAAAACAATATCTGGATTCTGCCCGACTAGAATGGGAATATAGCTTGCGTAGCTAGTCTCTCCCACTTTCACCCACACGGGGTCGAGCAACTTGACATCGGGTTTGAGCTTGCGTAGATCACTCTTGAAACTCTCCCACTCGGTATGTCCGTACGTGTAGTCAGGTCCAATATAACCAAACCGCTTGTAAGGCTTTTGCGAGAGGTATAGAGCAATCGCTCGCCCCTGCATCCCGGTATTTGGAACGACCTGAAACATATAGGGCTGAAAATCAGTAGTGGTCAACGCTTCAGAGTTGCAGGTATGGATCACAAGAATTTTCTTGAATTCCCCAGCCACCTTCGTGATGGCGATCCCTACACCGCTGCTGGTTCCACCAAGCAAGAAGTCGCACTTTTCACTTAATATTAGTTCCCTCGCCATGTTAGCGCCGATGTCGGGCTTAAGCTGGGCGTCACGAACTATCAATTCTAATTTCTTGCCCAAAACACCGCCCGCGGCATTAGCCTCCTCTATGAAAAGGTCGATGCCGTTTTTTTGCCCCTTATAGACTCCCGCGCCTATTCCGGTTGCATCAGCAACAAAACCGATTCGAATAGTGTCTGAAGCCACTGCACTGGATACTGTTATGGTTCCAGACAGGGTCAAGATACCGACAAGGAGCGTCAACAGTGCTGTTATTCTCGTTTTCATGCTCACCTCCGAAATGGATCATAGTAGAATAGAATCCAGAGAAGCTCTGATACAGTACTGTGCAACGGGCTACTCAGCTGGAGGCTTTCGTTTTGGTACCCCCCGGCCCGAGCAACCCGTCTTAATCCGTCGCAAGATTTTTCAATTATGCGCGTAAGGTAAAAAGCTCAATCCCTCGGTCTCAACCTCAACGTTCCTCAATACGAGCCTTCGGCGACTCCTTTTTTGATTACCTTTTTGTCTATCTTCCCAACGCTTGTTTTGGGAATTTGGTCGACCATCATGAAGGTGTCAGGGATGCCCCACTTGGAAAGCAACCCTTCATGAACATATTTTTCAAGGAAAGCGCGAAGTTCTGCAGCCGAGAGTGATCCCGCGCGTTCCGGCTTTGGAACCACCATGGCCAGTGGCCTTTCGCCCCATTTCTCGTCGGGAACCCCCACCACAGCTACCTCTGAAACTGCGTCATGTTGGCTGATCAGGCTTTCAAGGTGTAAGGAAGAGATCCATTCGCCTCCGGTCTTGATGACGTCCTTCAAGCGGTCAGTTATCTGCAAGTAACCGTTCTTGTCAATATTCGCCACATCTCCAGTGTGAAGCCATCCACCGGCCCAGAGATCCTCAGATTTCGTCGGTTCCTTTGTATATCCTTGCGTTAGCCACGGAGAGCGAACAACGATTTCTCCTGTGGTCTTGCCGTCATAAGGCACGTTTTCTCCAGTGCTGACATCAGCAACCCTCAGGTTCACAAGTGGTATCGGTAAACCGGTCTTGGTCCGTATGTCAAGTTGACGCTCTCTATCCCACTCCATCATGTAAGGCTTCAAATTAGCCAACGTCAATACGGGGCATGTCTCAGACATTCCGTAACCGGTGTAGACTTCTATTCCACAATCCATTGCCAACTTGGCCAGGCCTCGCGGCAACGCCGAACCACCGATAATCACCTTCCAGGCCCTAAGATCCACTTCTTTTGCAGCGGGGTGGCTTAGAAGCATGTGCAGGATAGTCGGCACGCAGTGAGAGAAGGTGACTTTCTCTCTTTGAATGAGTTTGAGGAGTGTAGCCGGTTCGTACCTGCCAGGGTAAACGCTCTTTGCCCCCATTAAAGTTGCTATAAAGGGAAATCCCCAGGCGTGAACGTGAAACAGGGGGGTGATAGGCATGTACACATCGCCAGATTGGAATCGTCCAGGGGCAGTGTACCCTGATACAGCGACGGCCGTTCCAAGTGTGTGGAGTACCAACTGACGGTGACTGTAATAGACACCTTTGGGATCGCCGGTTGTACCGGTTGTATAAAAGGTGGAAGCCTGCGTGTCTTCGTCGAATTCCGGAAAGTTGAAGGAATCCGAAGCCTGGGCCAACATCTCTTCATATTCGGCGGCGATGGGTAATGAAGATACAGGCTTTTCCGCTCCTTCCTTCAGCAGTATATATTTCTTCACAGTAGTCAGTTGGCCGGAGATGCTCTCCAATATAGGCAAGAAATCTTCGTGGACGAGAACTATGTCGTCTTCGGCATGATTCATCGTGTAGAGGATCTGCTCAGTGGAAAGGCGAATGTTAACAGTGTGAATAATGGCTCCCATCATGGGTATGGCAAAGAAACACTCCAGGTAACGATGTGAATCCCAGTCCAAAACGGCCACAGTATCGCCCGGCCCGACACCGACAGAACTCAAAGCCGATCCCAGGCGGTTGATGCGTTTGTAAAGATCCCGGTACGTATACCGAAGGGTGTCCCGGTACACGACCTCCTGTTCGGGAGCATACAAAATGGGGGTGTGAAGTAACTGTTTGATGATCAACGGGTAATCATAAGCGGAGGCTGTCCTTTCGATTTTCCTGACTTTCTTTTCCATTGGGGGAACTCCTCATAAATCTTGTTCAGATTCACTCAGCGACGAATGCTTTGGGCCGGAATCGCGCTGCGCCCAGTTGCCCTCAACGTGGGCTGCCACCAATATGGCGCGGCAACGACCCCGATCAAGGGTCAGACCGAGACCGAGTATCAATCAATCATACCTGTCCAGTCTGATCCAATCGGACGCTGGCTCGAAGATGCCTTTCTGCGGGTTCGCGGACCACACTCTTGCGACGGGGAACCTGTTGTTATATATAGTCCAGGGTCCTGTGAGTCCTCCAGTGTCCAAATCTTTAATATCTTGCAGAGCCTTCGCGACCCCTTCACGGTCAAGCTGGCCGACCTTGTCCGCCTGCCGGATGCACTCGATAGCGATAAGAGCGTTGACGTAGCTTTGCAGGTAGAAATTGTCCCTATACTGCACATCTGGATATCTCTTTGCTGTGTAATTCCTGAGCTTCTTGATCATGGGCACGTCTTCGTTCCACCAGTACATGAATGGATTGACAACCATGTAACCCTCAGCCAAGGGACCCAATTTTTCCAGGACCATCTTGCTTGCGCTCCAGAATGTACCCATAAACGTACATTTCATGCCCAGGTCCCTGCATGCCTTTACCACCTGGGGAATGGGTTCCACCAAAAATCCTTGGAAGATCACATAATCCGGATCCTTGCTCTTCAGGTCCGCGATCTGTGCAGTCAGGTCCTTCGCCCCAAGCGGCACCACCTCCTCCGCCACGAGCTTGAGTCGCAGCCTGCCACACATTAGCCGACCGAACTTGATGGGATCCTTCCCGAATTCGGTGTCGCTGTAAAAGAAAGCCACCTTTGCGCCCTGCTTTTCTTTAGCAATATACTTGAGGAGTATTCCGAACTGGTCCCCGTAAGTCGGGCCTGCCACAAACGCGTAAGGATTCATTGCGCCATAGGCAAGCTCACTGGAAAAGGAGACGGAGCCCAGGAGCATCTTGTAGCGGCTTTTGAAAACTGGTGCCAGTTCTTTCGCCTGCGCGGTGCTTTCAGCGAAAAAGACCAGTGGATTTTCAGAAGACATTACCTTCTGGAACGCGGACATGGCAACGTCAAGTGTGTAATGGCCGTCCTCAGCTACATACCTGATCTTCTTGCCGTTGACTCCCCCCTCCTCGTTGGCAATAGCCACGGCATCGATGAAAGCAGTATTGCCCTCGCTGCCCGCAAAGCCGAACACTCCCGTGATGGGCAATACCGCAGCTATCGTTACCTCCTGTTGAGCGGAAGCAGCAGAAGCCATCGGAAGTAACAAAAGGCCCACAACAATTAACTGAATGAAGTCTTTCGTCTTTCTCATGGCGCAACCTCCCTCAATCGGAATTATGAGGCGGTCTTGCCATTACGGGAGTGCAGGGGCCAGTGCCCGGTCGCGGGATGGTTCCCTGGCCCCCGGAAGGGCTCCGTATCTCCTCCCAGAAGACTCGACAGAGGCAAAACCGTCGTCACGTTGCTGACAAAGTTTATTTTATCCTGTACTTGAGCGTAACTCAGCGCGCGGCTTCCAGTCAATCAAAATCTTCTGCGTGGCTTGTCAGTCGAAAACGGCTTATCGGTAGTAGTCCCCGATGCGTTTAATGGTGCAGCGGCTGATCGATTCATCCAGCCAGATGTACCCGGGTCTGAAGAGCGGACAAGTCCCTGATAATCGAATTGTGAGAATCTGTACTGGTAGTCACGAAAGTCGCACACGAGAATGAAATTCAGAGTGAGAGTAAGATAGAAGCCATGATAACCTTCACAAGAAACATCGGTACGAACACTTTCTCATCAACGCCAAGCAATTCTCTCCCGCACCAACCATCAACACTCTTCTTCATCGGGCTCCACCTCGCCTTCGCCTTTCCTCTGGGCAGGCTTCGGTGGGCCCGGCAGGTGGGCAGGTGGGCAGGTGGGCGGTGCCATAATACATTAGGTGGAGTTGGGGAGTTCTTGTAAGCCAGTACATCAAAAAGAGACCCGAGGGGTGCAACTATCTCTGTAACCATATGATATCACGTAGTGCTATTTTTGAAACCCGCATAACTGGCGGATCAGGTACTCCTCTTTGTAACGGGCAAGTAAGGATTTCAGCTCTGTGACATTCATGTGAGAACACTTCTATTGGTAGGATAAGTTATAAGTGTTTCAGAGAGGGAGAGTTATCACCAGGGCAACTGAGGCGGGAGGGACTAGGCGCATCACACAGCGAAGGCTCTGAGCTATGAAGATATCTAGCATAACTAATAATTGGTATCTGCACCCAGTTTTTCTAGTACCCTCCTACAAAAAGCCCTCGACACCGCTAAGTTGAAGTGGGGGCCTAGTATTTCGCACCTTTGACCGGCGAGGACAGGTGCGCCAAATGGCGTAGCGGCTAATCAGTTTTCCAGCAAGTGACTCACAAGTTTAGCATGGATCAAATTACAGGTCAAAAAACGGGTCGAAGAATTTTCAACATACTGAAATTACATAAGACTAAGTAGAGATGGATTTTTGTACTAAGTAGTTGCATTCTAGTTCGGCGGAACCCCTGTTGCTAAAAAATCCCTTGTTTATTATGATAAA
>JBKQMK010000667.1:0-18385 GCA_052146735.1 Desulfomonilaceae bacterium
TCAGCCTCTCAACTACGATACGGCTATTGACGCTAGCAATTCTTATGCCAGGGTTTGAAAGACACTTTAACGAGGCAACCCGTTGAAAATGAAGAAGATACTCCGTTATGCGAAAATTCATGTCTCAGAAGGCCGGTTTTATACTTTGAACTATCGCCCACCAGTTCCTGAGGCCATGCTCGCAACTTGGATCGTCCACACGACAGCAGGAGATTCTACGCCTATCCCAGGAAGTCAAGGTACTATACCTCTAACTTAACAAGTGGTAGATATTCCGTGGGCAGGTCATATTTTGAACTTTTTCATCTTTTTGTACAGGAGAGTTCTGTCTATGCCCAGGAGAGCGGCGGCACGAGATTTGTTGTTGTTTGTCGCACCCAACGCATAACGGATGGCATCTTCTTCCGCCCTGTGCTGAACATTCCTGAGTGCCAAACCTTCCGACCCGGAATAGCGTCGCTGCTTTTTGTACAGACGGAACGGCAGCTCTCCCAGCCGAATCACATCACCTTCAAGAAATGAGGCTACTCCCTCCAGCACGTTTAAAAGTTCCCTGATATTGCCCGGCCATTCGTAATTCTTCAGCACTTTTTCTGCATCAGGATCGATTCGAATTTCTGGCTTCGGCGTGTCACGTACGACTTGGCTTAGAATGTGGCGTGCCTGTGGAATGATATCCTCTTTTCTTTCCCGCAGCGGTGGGATGTGAAGCGATATCACGTTGAGGCGATAAAAGAGATCTTTCCTGAAACGACCCTCATCCAGCATCTGCTCAAGAGGTTGGTTGCTCGCTGCAATTAAACGAAAATCCGACTTCCTCAGATAATTGGCGCCGACTCGTTCCACTTCCTTTTCTTCCAACACCCGCAATAGCTTGGGCTGCATTTCCAGTGGCAGATCGCCGACCTCGTCCAAAAAAACCGTCCCGCCATGGGCAAGCTCAAACTTTCCGGGTTTTCCCTTGGACAGAGCGCCGGTGAATGCTCCCTTCTCATAGCCGAAAAGTTCCGACTCGAGCAGATCATGGGGTATGGCTGCACAGTTGATGCGAACGAAAGGACGTAGTCGTCGTTTGCTGGCGTGGTGAATAGCCTGAGCAAACAGCTCTTTTCCGGTACCTGACTCACCCGTAATAAGAACCGGCAGATTGGTGGCGGCGGCTTTAATCGCCTCTTTTTTCAGTACCTGCAAGCTCTCACTTACACCTAAGATGCTGTCGATGGTGTATCGTGTGGAACGCAAAGATATGAGCTCCTTTTCATACAGTTCCACCTTAGATTCCAGTATAGACAGCTTCTGTGCAAGTTTTCCCACGTCCCTTACATCCTTGAACATCACTTGGCCGAACACCGCGATGACCTTTCCGTCTTTTTTTATGGGTATTCGCTGGACCACCATGTTTTGACCCTTAATTCTTTGGCTTTCGTTAAATTCGGCCTTGCCTGTTTTCGCCACAATGTGCATCCGAGTGTGCTCTATCACTTCGGTACAGTGCTTCCCGATCTGGGCTCTTGAATCGATGCCCAGAAACAGACCATACGGTGTGTTGAAATGTGTTATGAATCCATCCGCATCGGTGATCACGACGCCGTTGTGGATGTTGTCCAGGACCAAGTCAAGTAGCTCAAGTTGTGGACAAGGTTTAGCCTGCGACTCGTTTTTGCACAGGCCCCAACTCTCATGATCAGTTATCTTGCGCGGTTTCTTTGAAGCCATCTGTTTGCGACTCCTGTGGCATTTTGACCACATGTGGTGATTTTGCCACAAATTTATACTCCAGTGCCTGACAGCCCACAAGATGATTTTTTTCTCGGCAGAGTTGAGTAATCCGTCCGATTAGCCGCTCAAACCCTTTATAAGTTTATCGTCGGCCATTTTCTCCTCCGAAAACCATTGGCACGCCTATTGCTTATTCGGATGACGTTCCTTGAATACTTTGCGGAGGAGAACCTATGGACATCTCGGAGCCCACTATAAAACGGGAGGACATACTCGTCCTCGGCGACCAGGATTTCAGCACGCGCAACGTGTGCATTGTCACCGGCGCTGCAAGCGGCATTGGCAGGGCTACAGCTATTGCCGCTGCGGCGAATAATCTCATGATCGTTGGTCTTGATATCGACGAAGAACAAGGGAAAAAAACACAGCAAATGGCCAGAGACCTCGGTGGTCAAATGGTTTTTATTCCCACCGATCTCACCCGAGACAAGGACATGGAGCACGCTGTCGCCGAGGCCTCAAAGCTGGGAGCCATAAGGTACGTGGCGAACATTGCCGGTATGCAGCATATCGATTCGGTTGAAAATTTCCCTATGGAAAAATACGACCTGATGCAAAACATCATGCTCAGGGCCCCGTTTTATATGTCCAAGCTGACGATACCCCACATGAAGAAGAGCCCGTCGGGAAGCGGAGTCATAGGAAACATGGCTTCCATCCACGCCCACATCTGCACGCTGAACAAGCCGGTTTACAACATCACCAAATTCGGTCTGAGAGCACTCTCGCAATCTATTTCCGCGGAGGGGGAGGGAAAAATCAGGTCTTTTTCCGTGAGCACAGGTTTTGTGAAAACCGCCCTCGCTCTGAGACAGATTCCGTCCCAGGCGGAACAAAGGGGAGTCACCCCAGAACAAGTGGTTACGGACGTGATGATGGGTAAATCGCGCATCAAAGAAATGATGGCCCCCATTGACGTGGGAAATCTCTTTGTATTCGGATTTTCTCAGTATGCTCGGTATCTCGCCGGTGGGGATTTGCTGTTCGACGGCGGAGTGGTCCTAACCTACTAAGCGAGTCAATGATTAGCGCAATTCTCATTCACCCCAGAATGAGAAGGGAGGTAATGAAAATGGAAGTATTGGGAATCCTGCTCAGTCTGTTTCTCCTGATGTACATGGCCTATATGGGTTTCTCCGTCATCCTCTTTGCTCCGGTCTTTGCTCTGCTTGCGGCATCACTTCAGGGGCTACCTGTTATGCCGTCCTACACGGAACTCTTTATGGCCAAGGCGGTTGTGTACGTAAAATCATTTTTCCCGGTCTTCATGCTGGGAGCGGTGTTCGGAAAAGTTATGGAAGACACCCTCCTTGCCAAAGGCATTTCGCATGCCATCATGAACAAATTGGGCCATACGCATGCCATTCTGGCGGTAGTTTTGTCCTGTGCGATCCTGACCTATGGCGGAGTCAGTCTGTTCGTGGTGGTCTTTGCAGTGTACCCCTTTGCGGCCTCCCTCTTTAAGGAAGCCGACCTGCCCAAGCGGTTGATTCCGGGGTGCATCGCCCTCGGATCCTTCACCTTCACGATGGATGCCTTTCCCGGAACTCCTCAGATCCAAAACATCATTCCCACAAATTTCTATGGCACAAATGCGTATGCTGCTCCCATTGCAGGTTTGCTTGGCGGGTCCTTAATTTTCCTGGTTGGAATGCTGTGGCTGGAATATCGTCTCAAAAAAGCCAAAACGAGGGGAGAAGGGTATGGCGACCACACGCTGAACGAGCCGGCGGCAGCTGCGGACGTTGAGTTGCCCAAGTGGTACATCGGGATCTTGCCCTTGGTACTGGTTCTCGTCATCAACTTCATCCTGTCCCGCCTTTGGACATGGAATCCTGACATACTGGCGCCCTTGGCAGACATGAAGCTGCCTCTCATGGTTCCCGCGGTGAAGAACGTAATTGGGATTTGGGCACTGGTCATCGCTCTCGTATTCGGTATCGTGCTTGCCTTAATTCTCGGGTACAAGAACATATCGAAAAAAAAAGGCGGATTCCAGCAGGCTTTGAATGTCGGCGCCATCGGCTCTCTTTTGGCCATCATGAATACTGCCTCTGAGGTGGGGTATGGCAATGTCATCGCCGCATTGCCAGGCTTCAAATCAATAGCCGCTGCCTTACTTGGGATCAAACTCGGTGGAACGCCTCTTGTCTCTGAAGCGGTATCAGTTACGACCTTGGCAGGAATCACGGGTTCGGCATCTGGTGGCATGTCAATAGCACTGGATCTCATGTCCAAGGATTGGCTTTCCTGGGCCAATTCCATAGGGATGTCACCAGAGATTCTACACAGAGTGGCATCCATGGCTTCCGGGGGGTGTGACACATTCCCGCATAATGGAGCTGTCATTACTCTTTTGGCGGTGTGTGGCTTAACTCATAAGCAGTCGTATCCGGACATCGGGATGATAACTCTCATCAAAACATCAATGGTGTTCGTGGTAATTCTTTTTTATGCCCTCACAGGCATCTACTGACGGCAGAAAGAGACTGTTTCTGTGCAGTGGAACAAGCAGAGATCGGGGCGCTCTCGGCCTTCCTCTGCAGACACACCCGGAAAACGTTGACGGCGCTCTGGCTTATTTTGAGAATCCAAAAAATGGGAATCGGCCATGGATAAACCGTTGGAAAGAGTCACACTTGTCAAGTCGGGCATTCTAGGGACGCAGATCGCTATAATGGCGGCTCATGCCGGGTACGCGGTTACGGTTTACGACCCGCGAGAGGATGCATTCACCGCCACTTACAGCAAGATCAAGTGCGATTTGAACGCAAAGCAGGAACCCCTTCATCCTGTGGGAGGAATGGGAGAAATGCAAGGCAGCCGTTCAGAGAGTAACGAGCCTGGATGAGTCTGTGGGGGCAGCAGAACTAGTGATCGAAGCAGCCCCGGAAAACATCCGGATCAACAACGACATGTTCAAGGAGCTTGGCCGCAAAGCTCCTCCTAATGCGATCCCGGCCACCTACAAATCCTCCATACCGATTTCAAGAAAGGAGGACAGCAGTGGAAGACCGGAGCGATGTCTTAACATTCATTTCTACTTCCCTTTCCAGGGGTTAAATATGGTCGATATCATGGCAGGCCTCAGAAGACTTCCCGAAGTTAGGCGAACCGGCGTGAATTGGATTAGCTCAGTTGGGTGCATCCCGCTCAAGATAAACAAAGATATCTTGGGGTTCTGCTTCAACCTTGTGTGGAGAGCAATCAAACGAGAGGTACTGTATATGGGGGAAACGGCTTTGTGGATTTTCTAGATTCAGACAGAGCCTGGATGGTGTTTACAAAGATGAAGGAGGGTCCTTTTGCGTTGATGGACACAGCCGTGCATGATGTTATCTACGACATCGATATGGTCTACTACAACGTCCAGCGACCCTAAGGATAAGCCCCGGACGCGTTGCTGGAGATCATCAAGCGCTGTGAACTCGGGGTCAAAAACGGCAAGGGATTTTACACCTATCCTGATCCGGAGTTTTTGCGACCAGACTTTCTTAGCCCTAAGAAAGACCGCTTCGTAGAAGTTCCCGGGATCTTCGCATCGTTCTGGACAAAAAATCCTGGGAAACGATCCCCTGTTTCCCAGGGCTTGCACCTATGGATGAGTGCCGAAATCGGTTCTTAATGAGGAGGCAGAACCATGGAACCCCTTTGGAGACCTTCTGATGAGCGGATTCAGAACGCCAACATCACAAAATTCATCAAATTTGTGAACGATAAGCATTCGGTCAATCTGGGCGATTACCACTCACTTTACGACTGGTCGATCGCGAGCAGGGAGGATTTCTGGGCCTCCGTATGGGAATTCGGCAACATCATAGCGTCGAAGACTTACGAAACAGTCCTGGAAGATTCGCCCACCATGATCGGAGCCAAGTGGTTCATCGGAGCGCGTCTCAATTACGCTCAAAACCTCCTGCGATACAGAGACGATCGTATTGCGATCACATTCAAGGGGGAAGGTCAGGCTGTGAAGCACATGACGTACGCTGAGCTGTACGACGAAGTGGCGAGGTTGGCGAAATCCCTCAGAGATGCCGGAATAGCCACGGGCGACCGCGTGGCCGGGTACGTACCCAACTTGCCCCACTCCGTCGTAGCCATGCTTGCAGCTGCGAGCATCGGCGCGATCTGGTCTTCCTGCTCTCCAGATTTCGGTATCAAAGGAGTCTTAGACAGATTCGGACAGATAGAGCCCAAGATCCTCTTCACTGCAGACGGCTACTTCTACAACGGGAAAAGCCACGATTCTCTGGCGCGTATCAGCGGAATAATAAAGCAGCTCCCGAGCATTCAAAAGGTGGTTGTCTTCCCGTATACCCGGGAGAGGGCGGACATCGGTTTGGTCCCGAACTCCGTGCATTACGACGATTTTATCTCGAAAGAAAAGGGCCTTGATATCCATTTCGAGCAGCTCCCCTTCGACCACCCCCTGTACATAATGTATTCGTCCGGAACTACCGGGCTGCCCAAGTGCATGGTTCACGGACAAGGAGGAACCCTGATCCAGCACCTCAAAGAGCTCGTCCTTCATTGCGACCTCAAGAGGGAGGACCGGATCTACTATTTCACCACCTGTGGGTGGATGATGTGGAATTGGTTGGTGAGCTCTCTTGCAGTAGGCGCCACGATCATACTGTTCGATGGGTCGCCGTTCCATCCTGATTCGGGAACCATTTTTCAATTAGCGCAAGATGAAAGAATGACTATCTTCGGTACCAGTGCGCGCTATATAGCAGCTGTCGAGAAATCAGGCTTGAAACCTAGGGGAAAATACGATCTTTCCAGCCTCAAGACTATGTGTTCTACAGGTTCCCCGTTGTCTGAAGAGAGTTTTCAATTCGTTTATCGCGACATCAAGGGGGATATCGATCTGGCGTCCATTTCAGGGGGTACAGACATTATTTCGTGTTTCGCTCTCGGCTGTCCGATTCTCCCGGTTTACGAAGGTGAGCTGCAATGCCGAGGACTCGGCATGAAGGTGGAAGCGTACAACCCTCAGGGCAAGCCCGTTGTCGGCAGGCAAGGGGAACTCGTGTGCACGGCCACGTTCCCGTCTCAGCCCATCTACTTCTGGAACGATCCAGACAACGCTAAATACAAGGCCGCATATTTTGGCGTGTTTCCAAACGTTTGGCTCCACGGAGACTTCATAGAGATCACCGCACACGGCGGGGTCAAGATCTATGGCCGTTCCGATGCGACGTTGAATCCATCGGGAGTCCGCATCGGCACCGCAGAGATCTACCGAGTGGTGGAAGCCCTGAATGAGATCTCCGACAGCATGGTGGTGGGACAAAGTTGGGAAAACGATGTACGGGTAATACTGTTCGTAAAGACAGCTACAGGCGTGGCGCTTGACGAGGAGCTCAAGGACAGAATCAAAAAGAACATCCGTGAAAATACCACGCCCAGGCACGTCCCTGCCCTTATTCTCCCAGTACAAGACATTCCCGTCACCCTGAACGGGAAAAAGGTGGAAATCGCGGTGAGAAACGTCATCGAGGGCAAACCGGTCACCAATAGAGACGCCTTGGCCAACCCCCTGGCGCTTGACCAGTTTGTTAGCATTTCCGAACTCCAGGCTTAGAGGATCTGATGTCCTGGAGGCGCCATTGAGCTGAAGACCGAGATTTAGTCGCAGCAAATTCACACTGGTATTGCTTGAATCAACGTGCAGGTGGAAAGTCTTGATTGAGACGCCGCCCAGTGCGCTTTGCAGTGCCGCCAATCCGAGGATCATCGCGAACTAGATCATTGGTTTCCTTCCTCACAGCTTCACGAAAGATGGGATAAGACAATGAAACCGTTAGACATCAACAATGTAGCCATACTAGGTACGGGGACTATCGGTTCGAGCTGGGCAAGTTTTTTCGCAAGCAAGGGGATGTCCGTGAGGATGCATGATCTTGACAAATCCTTTCAAGACAGAGGTGTTCATAAGGCGAAAGAAAATCTGAGAGCTCTGGCACAGTACGGCCTCATGGATAAAGCTATGCTAGAACATGCTATGCAAAAAGTCACCGCTGCGAATGATTTCGGACAGCTGTTAGAGGGCGCAGAGTATGTCCAAGAATCGGCTCATGAAAACTACGAGGTCAAGAAGGATGTGTTCAAGCAGCTAGACGCCCTTTCGGCACCAACCACAATTTTGGCAAGCAGTTCTTCCGGTCTGCTCATGTCGGAAATTCAGAGCGTGACAAAACGACCAGAGCGTTGCCTTGTGGCGCATCCTTTTAACCCGCCGCATCTGATTCCTCTCGTTGAACTGGTCCCAGGTCGGCAGACAGATCTTCAATTGGTTGCAGACATAAAATGTTTCTTCGAAGGTCTGGGCAAGATACCCGTTGTGCTCCAAAAGGAAGCGCCCGGGCACATTGCGAATCGCCTGGCGGCAGCATTGTGGAGGGAGGCCGTTGAGATAGTCGCCAGAGGTATCGCGAGCGTTGAAGATGTGGACAAGGCCCTCTATGCTGGTCCCGGAATCCGTTGGGCCTTAATGGGCCAACATCTGATTTACCATTTAGGGGGCGGAGAAGGAGGATACGGATACCTGATAGATCATATCGGCACGTCGTTCGGGGCCGTGTGGAAAGATATGGCAACCTGGACCGATATCCCTGACGAGTCAAAAGATATGCTCGTGGAGGGTGTGAACAAATCTATGGGCGACAAAAGCTTTGCAGACATTGTCCAATGGCGGGACAAGAAAATAGTGGAGCTGATCAAGGTAATATACGGTGATCCACCGAAGTAAAGGGCGGTTCTTTACACCACGTGGCCACATTCGCCGAGACGGGGAGTGACACGTGCATCAACTCTCCGATCTCTCTTGATCAAATGTTCAGCTTAACGAAGCTTGTATCGCTTCGGCAATAACATCAGGAGATTGTCATGCTGACAGTATTTGCATTCGCACAAACGAGACCCGGCAAGGAGAAAGAACTGGAAGAGGCCCTTCTGACGCTAGTAGCTCACACTCGCCAGGAGACGGGCTGCATAAACTATGATCTCCATCGACATCTGGACCAACCAGGCAAGTTCGCTTTCTATGAGAATTGGGTCGACAAAGCGGCTCTGGAGCAACATCGTGCAAGCCCACACATGTTACGGCTTTCCGTGCAAAAGCGGGTGAGCTTCTCGATGGGCCGCTGGAAATCGAACTGTTGGAGATGGTCTCCCAGCAAGTGGTGAAAAAGTGAGGAGCTGAGACCCGACTTCCCTGATCGTGGCGATCTGAAGAGCAATATGGGAATGGATGAAATCATGAGACCGAATACTTCCCTGCGACATCTAAATCACTGCGCGTCAAGAACAAAACGGAGGTTGATATGAGGCCATTGGACAGAGTTGCATTAATAGGCACGGGCATTTTAGGAACCCAGATTGCTATGTTGGCCGTTCACGCGGGTTACACGGTCAAAATGTATGACCCGAGAGAGGATGCATTTCTTGAAACCTATAACAAACTCGAAAAAGATCTAAGAACAAGGCAGGTTACACCCTTCATTCCCTGGGAAGATTGGGAAAAATGCAGGAAAGCAGTACAACAAACAACGAATCTTGATGAGGCAGTACAGGGCGCGGAACTCGTCATTGAGGCAGTCCCTGAGAATGAAGAACTCAAAAACAAGGTGTTTAAGGAACTGGGTGAGAAAACACCACGCCAAGCTATCCTAGCCACGAACAGTTCGTCCATGCCGGTCTCCAAAATGGAAGCAAGCAGCGCAAGACCGGAACTGTGCCTGAACATGCATTTTTATCTCCCTTTGCAAGGAGTAAATATAGTGGACATCATGGGCGGGACCAAGACGCTTCCTGAGGTGATACAAAAAGGGGTGCGTTGGATCGAGTCCATCGGTTGTATTCCACTCACGGTTAAGAAAGAAATTCTGGGATTCTGCTTCAACCGGGTCTGGAGGGCTATAAAAAGAGAAGCTTTGTACATGTGGGGAAATGGTTTTGTAGACTTTCGCGATACAGATCGGGCGTGGATAGTTTTTACAAAAATGAAAACAGGGCCGTTCGCGATCATGGACCAGGTAGGGCTCGACGTGGTCTACGACATAGAAATGGTCTACTACAAAGACTCGCAAGACCCGAAAGACAAGCCTCCTGATGCGCTTTTGGAAATGATTAAACGTGGTGATCTGGGGGTCAAGAGCGGGAAAGGCTTCTACACGTATCCAGACCCGGAATTCCTGCATCCGGACTTTCTGCGTCCCAAAGGATAGGAATTTTCGGGGCGTCAAGATTTCAAAAGATTCCGGCAAGAATTAACCCGGCGACGACGAAAGGAGTTTTCTCATGGCGAGACCCAGAAGCATCCTTGTTCCCGTTGACTTCTCCGAATATTCGGAACAGGCGCTGAGCCAGGCCGTGGAATTTGCGAAAGAGTTCAAAGCAAAGATATATGTCTTGCACGTGGTGGAGCATAAGCTGATCCAATGTATTGACGACTATTGCTTGAATGAGGACCTGATCAGACAAATGGGCGCCAGCAAACCCGCACAATATACGGATGTTTATTCGATAACTCCAAATATGATGAAACCGATTGAAGAGGGGATGTTTACGGCTGCTCAAGCTAACCTGCAACGCCTTGTCAATAAAATTTTGGAGGACAGTGAAATAGAAATTGTGGTCGAAGTTCGAAAAGGCATTCCTCATCAAGAAATATTGCAGTTTCAAAAGGAAAACGACATCGATTTCATCGTAATGCCATCTCGCGGAAAAGGGGGTCTAACAGAATCTCACCTTGGCAGCACAACTGAAAAGGTGCTCCGATCAATGCCCTGTTGCATAACGATCGCCAAATCTTGATTCGAGAAATAGTTTTTCGGATGTGCAAGCATGGCGACCATTGAACTGACAGGTTCTTGGGGTGGAGTGAATGGGACGTATTGACATTGACCCATTCGCCCTAAATCATTGGACAAACCTTATCTCTTCAAAAATAAGGAGTACTGTCATGGACGTCCTAGGGATTCTGATAAGTCTGTTTCTGTTGATGTACATGGCATATATGGGGTTTTCGGTTATTCTGTTTGCCCCGGTTTTTGCCTTACTCGCCGCATCCATGCAAGGGCTGCCGGTGATGCCGTCGTACACGGAACTCTTTATGGGCAAAGCTGTGGTTTATGTGAAATCGTTTTTCCCCATATTTCTGCTGGGTGCAGTATTCGGCAAAGTCATGGAGGACACTCTTCTCGCAAAGGGCATAGCAAAAGCTCTCATGGATCGGCTGGGGCAGAGGCATGCCATGCTGGCCGTTGTTTTGACTGGCGCCATTTTGACCTACGGCGGAGTGAGCTTATTTGTGGTGGTCTTTGCCGTGTATCCAATGGCCGCGGTCGTGTTCAGAGAGGCAAACATCCCCAAGAAACTGATTCCCGGCTGTATTGTGCTGGGGATGGCCACGTTTACCATGGATGCATTTCCGGGAACACCACAAATCCAAAATATCATCCCCACCAGTTTTTATGGTACCACCGCCTACGCTGCTCCTATAGCGGGTCTCTTCGGCGGAACATTAATTTTTATCGTTGGCATGCTGTGGCTTGAATTTCGGCGAAAAAGAGCGGCAGCCAGAGGTGAGGGCTACGGAGAGCATACCTTGAATGAGCCGGAGGCTACTACGGGGGACTTCAAAGTGCCAAAGTGGTACATCTGCATTTTACCCCTGCTCTTGGTGTTAGTCCTGAATTTTCTTCTGTCCCGCGTTTTTACATGGAATCCTGCCATGCTGGAGCCCCTGGCAGGGATGAAGTTACCTCTCATGGCGCCGGCAGTTAAGAACGTAATTGGGATATGGTCGCTAATTATCTCCCTGGTCCCAGCAATCATTCTTGCCCTGTTGATTGGCCACAAAAACCTGTCCAAAGAGGGCGGTCTGCAAAGGGCATTGAATGTCGGTGCCATCGGTTCTCTTCTGGCCATCATGAACACTGCTTCTGAGGTTGGCTACGGCAATGTGATAGCCGCACTCCCAGGCTTCAAATCAATAGCCGCTGCCTTACTTGGGATCCAAATCGGCGGAACGCCGCTCGTTTCCGAAGCCGTATCAGTTACGACCTTGGCAGGTATTACGGGTTCGGCATCCGGTGGCATGTCAATAGCACTGGATCTTATGTCCAAGGATTGGCTTGCCTGGGCCAATTCCATAGGGATGTCCCCGGAAATTCTTCATAGAGTTGCCGCGATGGCATCAGGCGGCTGTGATAGTTTGCCCCATAATGGAGCGGTTATTACCCTTTTAGCCGTATGCGGACTGACTCACAAGCAGTCCTATCCGGACATCGGGATGATAACTCTGATTAAGACGCTCATGGTGTTCGTAGTCATTTTGTTTTATTCCGTCACCGGGATATACTGACCAACCCGTTGGTCCGGGCACATTAGCCTCTGCAGCCGGAGGACTCCCCAAGTAACGAGGCTCCAGAAAAAAGAAAATGCCGCCAGGCTCGTCCAAAAACCGTCCGGAGAACCCATTCCCGCGGCAAAACAGGGATACGGCCTCACGCGCAAACAACGGCTGATTTGGAGAACGTCCGCAATTCCTCAGTCGATTGACGGACAGAGAGTTTTCAGGAGGAAAGAAAATGACCAAAAGAATCATTACCGCTGCTATCACAGGGAGTATACACACTCCAGGCATGTCTTCCTATCTCCCGATCACCCCCGATGAAATCGTAGAGGAGGCAGTTAGAGCTTATGACGCGGGCGCGGCCGTGGCTCACATCCATGCCCGCGATCCGCAGACAGGCATGCCTTCTTCCGATGTCGCCTTGTATCAGGAGATTGCATCCAAGGTAAAGAGCAGATGCAACATAATTCTCTGTATCACTACCGGCGGCGGGTTGGGGATGACTACCGAACAGAGGGTCAGAGCTATTCCGATCCTCAAGCCGGAGTTGGCATCCTGCAATTTTGGGTCGCTTAACTTTGCGTTGTTCCACGCGCTCGATGCGTATAAGGAGTTCAAATTCCCATGGGAGCGAGAATACTTGGCCGCGTCGGAGGATGCCATTTTCCCCAACACATTTAAGATGTTGAGAGAAATGTTGCCAATCTTTCAACAAAACGAAACTCAACCTGAATTGGAGATTTACGATGTAGGCATGATCAACAACGTGGCCTTCATGCTCAACAAAGGACTTTTGAAAAGACCTGTCTATATGCAGTTTGTGATGGGAATACTCGGGGGTATCCAGCCCACCCCCGGCAATCTAGTGTTCATGTACAACACGGCAAAAGAACTCATGGGTGACTTCACCTGGTCCGTTTGTGCCGCAGGAAGACAGCAATTTAACATGTGCACCATATCGTTGATTATGAGCGGGAACGCGAGAGTTGGTCTCGAGGACAACCTTTATCTGGAAAGAGGGGTTAGAGCGAAGAGTAACGCAGAGCAAGTGGAGAAAGTCGTCCGAATCGCCAGAGAACTGGGATTGGAGCCGGCCAGCCCCGACGAGGCCAGGCAAATCCTGGGGTTAAAGGGAGTGGAGAAGGTGGCCTACTAAGCTCTGGTTCGAGGGGCGAAGCACCCCACATGGTGATCTCAGGACGATGGTGGAGATGCGGTCTCTGGATCGTACCTACAGTGCAGTTGACGACTGTCTCCGACTTGTGTGAGAGCCTGTCCGTGCCGGCAACCAGGGGAAAGCCTTTGGTTTTCGTGGTGGATGTTTTTTTGTGGAGGGGGCGTCAGCGAGGCGTTACCATAAGTTTGGATTTGCTGATTTTGTGCTCTCTACATTATTGCAAGCAGGTCAAAAGGTCACTGATTTCCGTGCAAAAGCGACCGACCTGCTCGCTGAACGGCTCTAAACAGAGCTGTACGAGACGGTCTCTCAACAGACTACCAGAAAGTGAGGCTTCCGTGCTTCCTTCCGGAAGCACCCCATTCAGGCACTATTCCTTGAATTGTGCCCGGCTCGGTTCCGGCAAGGCTTGATGGGCGATCATGAAAAAGCCAATGCGACGAGCTCCACTGAAGTGGACGTGACTTCTCTCAGACCTGCGTTGTAGTTATCAACGAGTCGCTGAACAACAGCTCTCGCTAACCTTTTGAAAAAAATTACTCCATCCGCAGGGTATTTCTGAAATATCTGGTTGAGGTCGTCCCGGTCGATCTTGACCAGCTTCGTGGGGACAACACATTCGGCCCGGGTTGTGTAAAACTCTCGACCTACCACGCTTGACCAGCCAAAAACCTCTCCTTCCTTCATCACTGTATAGTCTAATTCGGGTTCATTTCCCAGTGCTAAGCGCACTCTTCCGGTAACGAGAATGTAGAAGTACTTCGCTGGATCTTGCGGGGCATAAAGTTGGGTGCCCTTTGCGTGGGTCTCTTCGGCCACGATTCGTGCAGTCTCATTCATGGCTTGTTGGCTAAGGTCTTTGAAAAGGCTGGCTTTCTGAATGATCATTGCTGGCTTCTCCTTTCTTATGTAAGGTCCGAAGAAATACCGGTTGTCTGCAACCCATTTGAATCCTGCTCAGATTACGCTTTCTTCTTAATCGGAGGTCGGCAAATCAGATGCTCGGAATGCGACGATTGAGAAGTCTGAGATGAGTTATGTGATTCTAGGTCTCTTTCTTTTCTCGTCCTTCCTTTTCCACGAAGATATCCCGCGGCGTCCGCATTTTCCACGTCCGAGTCTCTGTAGAGGGTCTGTGGGAACCTCCAAGAGCTCATATATTCTTGGATCCGATTCCGATGACAGGCGTGGCAACAAGCTCCTCCATGAAAAAGTTTGTTACCACTTTAAGGATACTCCGCCATGGTCTAACTGGTCAACAAACTTTTTTTCCTCGCCCCTCAGCCGAACTCGTCTTAACACTGCGAAAACTCAGAGAAAGAGTTCCACGGTTCATGCCGGCTTGCCAAGCTACTGGCTACCACAGCAGTCCCTCAGTTTCCCCGGACGTCCCGGGATTCTGTAATATGTTGAAATGACATGAACAGGCAACCCGTTCCCCTAGAAGCCTGTTGAACATCCTTCCGGGCAAGCAATGGACAGGGGACATCTCTTCCGAATTCACGAAGAACAACCGTCCGGAGAAAATAGTGGCCGAAAGGCCTAGGCTCTCCGCAACAAGGACCACTCTCCATTGCACTTTGTTCTTGTAGCGCACAACAAAACCGATCATAAGACTCTTATGTCGTCAACTTTCCTAGAACAACTCGCCGAGCCTCGACCCTTCCCTGGTGGGGGATCCGCAGCATCCTACGTCGGCGCTCTCGCGCTAGCGCTTGTCGAAAAAGTTGTGCGGCTTGAAATGAAACGATGCGAGGTCGATACCGAGGCCACTGTCATCTGGAGTGGCAGACTGAGCAGTGCAGCCAAACTTACAGCAAAATTCCGACTTCTGTTCCAAGAGGATGGCCGGGCTTACGCTAGGATGTCAAGGGTCAGGGCTCACGTTTCTGAGGCCGATGTCATTCTGGCGGCCGTGCGGGATGCAACGCTGGTGCCGCTGCAGATCATCCATGCAGCCGCTCAAGGTTGCAGCCTGATTTCAGAAATCTCGAGGGAATGCAAAACGTACCTTGTTCCTGACCTTCAGGTCTCTTGCGAACTTCTTTGGGCGGTAGCGAGGGGCGCCGAAGCAATTGCGTCAGCCAATGTAATGCTGATGGAATCGGCGACAAATCGAACGGAATTGCACGCCATGCTTATCGAAGCAGTTAAGGACACACGAGATGTACATACGAAGACAAAAGCAGTGTTGGAAGCAAATGCCCCTTGTCGATACTCGCCATGCCCGGTGGGTGACGACTGAGGCGCAGGATGGCAATTGTCGGGGTGGATTAAGCACCAAGATTCCTATGTAGATAGAGAAGCGCTCATTTAGATCGGTTTTCCGAGCCATGAGGGGCCCGGCGAGGAGGAGGTAACAGGACAGTGCCCGGTCGCGGGATGGTTTATCTAACCCAGTAAGGGCCCCAGTATGACGTGGCTCGCAATAACCCGCGACGAGATCGACAGGAACAGATTGAAAGGATTGACTACAATACAACAAACCGGATTCGCTGCGGCAATCTCCGAGGCAATCGTTTGGGCCGAGCGTTGGTAACTTTACAGGTCGTAAAAGATTCTGACATTCCCCACATTGGCTGATTCAACCGATTTTTCAACAAACCGGATTGGCCAGGCACTAGATAACCAGGCTGCCAACGAAATGATTTGGCATGGGAAGTGCTGTCCTTGATAGCGATGCTCTCAAGACCCTCAGGGCAAGCGGCTGCGGTATAAATCTCGACTTCAGGAGGGAGAGAGGTCAGTTCAAAGCCCAGAGAGAACTGGAAAAGGCCCAACTCGCTTTAGCCGAATTGGCGACAACCGATCCATTGACTGGGGTCTTATAGCGATTCTCGAAAATTGTTTCCGATTGTGGAGTAGATTTATCTCGCGTTTGGATCAAAAATCTGGTTTAGGTTGGGGATGTCTCGTCTTGCGAACATGCCCAATGGGGAAAACTGCTCCCGGTCGGAGTTGCACACGGCGGCGCAAGCGGCCGTGTCGAAGCGAAGTCATGTTCGGATGATGGCCATCAAGGCGTTGCTGTTGGGGGGGTCGCACGACTATGTGGCCGAACTCTACGGGGTGAGCGGGAGGACCTTGTCTACATGGGTGATCAGGTTCAATAGTCGGGGAATTGACGGGCTCATCGAACAACGTCGATCAGGGCGGCCGCCGAGGATCAGGCCCGAGAAGGCGGATCAATATCGGGAATTGATCAAGCATCCAGATCGTGCCAACGAGACCCATTGGACCGCGCGGAAATTTCATGGATATGTGACCCGAGAGCTTGACCAGGAGGTTGGTTACAGCACTGTGGTGCGCTGGCTCCATGATCAGGGCTTTGCTCTTAAAGTGCCTCGACCCTGGCCGAACGGGCAAGACCAGAAGAAGCGAATGACCTTTCTGGAATGGCTCAGAGAGGTCTTGGCAGACTCAGACATTGACGCATGGTATCTGGATGAGACCGGAATAGAAGGAGACCCCCGCCCACGTCGGCGCTGGGCCCAAAAGGGTGAAAAGATACGCCTGCCTTACGAAGGGACTCACATTCGTATGAGTGCGACCGGAACGGTCTGTCCGAGAAGCGGGGAATTCTATGCGCTTATGTTCAGTCATTCCAATACTGAAATCTTCCAGATCTTCTTGGATCATGCAAACGAGGATATCCTCTTTGAGCGCAAACGAAATCTCCTGATAATGGATAACGCAAGCTGGCATAAGAGCAAGTCCATCAGATGGGGCCGTTTCGAACCCGTGTTTCTACCACCCTATTCGCCTGACCTCAGCCCCATCGAACGGCTCTGGCTCTTAATGAAAGCCGAATGGTTCCCTGGTTTCTTCGCAAAGACTAGAGACGATCTCATTGATCGCCTCTGTGACGCCTTGAACTGGGTCACTGAGCGAAAAACCAAAAACCAAAAAACATACGCCATTCGGAAAGAACTTTATAGAAACGCTATAAATAGGCGAAAGTTCATGGAACTTGCAGAAAATGAATTTAACAGGTTTCAGAGATATCTGCGACCACTGGCTTAACGAGAATCCACGGTCTACTTTCCTCGTAGTATGAGTGTGTGGTCCCGAAGGACTAGATGGACGGGTTCATTGCACATGTGGGACCTGAAAAGTAGGTCTGAGTCCACGACTGCACAAAATGTATCTGTTTCCCCCTGATTCGGGCCGTTTTCTGAACGAGCTATTCCCCCCGGCTCGCTCCAGATTTTCTCCCCTCGACATGCTCGGATCAGCCCGATTCCCAAAGAATCACCATCCTCCTTCGCGCTTGGAGAAGTATCTCGTTCGACGGATGCCCCCCAACCAGTCGAACGATAAGGCTCCGGGCATGGGTGAGCACCCGTCCCGGAACGTTGATCAGCCAGAAACGAATCGCCTTCATACGGCGATTTACCCGGCTTCCCCCCAATACCAGGCGCTTCATAGCTGAATTCAGGTTGAAAGCCAGAATCATGATCTGCCACCACGCAGCATTGGCTCCAAACAACCCAGAAGGAAGCTTCCCTCCTGCAAGGTCCTCCTTCATGATCGAATGGGCCTCTTCGGACTTGCCGCAGCGCTCTCTGTACCATCGGATAACCTCGTCTCCAGGGATGTCCCGGTTCGTCACCACTCCTGTGACCTTGTACTTCACGCTACCCCAATCCATGGTCTGAAAAGGAAAACTGAGCTGCCCATCCATGCCGGGAAGCGTCAGCTGCTCTAGGGGCTCACGAATCGCAAAATACCGATATGCCGGCCCATGCTTCTTGTGTCCCACTAACCGAGGGACAAAACAGACCTCGGCACATTCCTGTACTCTGCCGCGGACCTCGCTGGGAAGAGCATTCCAATCAGGCTCGGCTACTCTCCTCACCGCTTTCTTGAACTCAGCCGTCACATCTACTCCCACTGCAAACTCAATGACCCCGAAGCGCTTGCTCTTCGCCTCATAAAGTGAAGGCTCCAACCGCCTGTAAGGCGGTGGCTTCTTAGTGTCGACTGCAAGTCGACTTCACGCGTTGTCGCTTATGGAGAAATCATCGTCATGGTCCCGCTCCATCTTATCCTGCATTTCGATA
>JBKQMK010000668.1:0-15041 GCA_052146735.1 Desulfomonilaceae bacterium
GTTTGTGAGGGAGATCCCCAGTGATGATTCAGGCAGCACACAAAATTTTGGATGAAATGGCTCCTGCTGCCCTGGATCGTACTGGGATTCGGTTGTTCACTCCAGAAGAAGCGGCTGAGATGTTCAGCGTGGACAAGAGAACTGTGCTGAAGTGGGCAAGAGAAGGAAAGTTGGAGAGCGTGAAGATTTCCAGCAAAGTCATACTCTTTACCCGTGAATCCATCAATAGCTTTGTCAATAGCCGGATCCAGGGTATAGAATCTGTCAGCGCCCCGAAAACCAAGCCAAGGATACGGGCGGAGAAATCTGTAAAGAAAGGAGGCTCTTCTCAGTCTTCAAGGAAATCATCGTGGCGTAGCCTTCGAGAGGAGGCTACACAATGGCTGTAAGACTTAGAGGCAAAACTTACTACGTTTGTTTTGTGTGGAAAAGCAACCGAATGGATACTGCTACCTTGGCGACAAGTGAGGGTGAAGCCAAAAGGATTGAGAAGGCGGTGAAGACTGCTTTCGATATCTATCGCTTTGATCATCTAGATCCGGTGGCTCTGGAAGTGGCAGTAAGCATTTTTAAGAACAAGGGATGGAAGGTACCCCCTGACCTCCAGACCCCTGAGCCCCAAGAGGAACTGACTCTGCTTAGAGGGATAGACGAATACCTCAGAGCGGATGAGAAGAGGAACAACACCGAGCGGAAAGTCTTTGCCATAGACCGCGTGGTCGAGTTTTTCCAAAAGCAGTTTCCGCTTGGTGAGCACCTCCCCTTGGAGCAGATCAAAGTGGCGGATGTTAAAAAATACCAAAGGAGCAGGCAAGAAAGGAAGGTGCGGGGGGCTACCATCAACATCGAGGTGGGCGTGCTGAGTGGGATTTTCAGGCATCAGATTGAGCAGGAACGACTAACTTTCAACCCTTGCTCAATGGTACGAAGGTTGCCGGAATACCGGAGAAACACTTATATCTCGCATTCCGACTTTCAGCGCATGCTGGATGCAGCTGACTGGTTGCGTCCCATCCTCGTCATAATGTACTTCACTGGCATGAGACCGAGCGAAGTGTTTGATTTGGACTGGAGTGAGGTTGATTTTTCACGCCGGATGATCGTTCTTCCCCCGGAGCGGACCAAAGAGGGCAAGAATCAAAACCAAGAGTTTGTCGAACCCAAATCCGTACCCATGCGCTGGGAGGTCGTCGAACTATTTCATTCTATGAGACATCAAGACGGAAATGTCATCCGTATCAGCGGGAGGGTGTTCACGCATCAGGGAAAACCGATGACCAGACAAATGAAACGCAAGTGCTGGGCTCGTATCTGTCGCCTTACTGGATTATCGGGGCTTCAGCTCCGAGACCTGCGCCACGCGTTCAAGACCAATTTAGAAATGTCTGGGATCAAAGAGGTGATAGTGGACAAGATCGTCGGACATGCCACGCAATTAGAGGTTCGGAAGGGCTACATTCACGTCGCGGACAGTGAACTCTTGGCGGCTGTGGACAACATGACCTTTGATCATGGACCTACTGCCAGGGGACCCGTGAAACCGCCTTGCGAAGCAGAACGACGCGCCAACCTCGGGGTAGAGGGAAACGTGGAGAGAGATGGAAAGGGTCACGTCAAATTCACGTCAAATCCCGAAGAAAAGAAAAAGGTCACGGGGCAACGTGACCTAACTAATTGACATCATTGGTAGGCGGGAGAGGATTTGAACCTCCGACCCCTGCCGTGTGAAGGCAAAGTCACCCTAGCAAAACAAACGATCTTTCCGAAAAGCCCAACGATTTCAGTCCAAATTGATCCGATTTGATCCATTTCAGTCCGTTTTGATCCTCAAAAACGTGTACAAAATGTGTACAAGATCCCATGAGACTGGTCAATGAATTCTTCTTGATCCGTTTCGATCCGAAATGGTGAGAGCAAAATGTGAGCAGAGCTATTCCCACCACTGGGTGTTTTTCTTTTTCAAAAGATAATAATCGTAATTTCCGAAAAGCCCACTGTAGACCCATAGAAGAGGGGCGGCTACCCCTGCTGTGATGAGAACCAAGACTAATGCCACGAAAAAAATTAATAATGACTTCCCCCACATGCCTTTGGATATGTACCATAGCGCGCAACAGAAAAAAGCAGCCCAGTTCCAAGTTGGCTTAAAGGAACCTCCGTTTCGCTCAAATTGATCAAATTTGACTCGGTAATATGCGTCTTGCTTTGAGTAATCCCAATCAGAAAACAACCTAGTTCCGCATTTGCCGCAATATTCGGTCTTTTCCTCTGTTGCGCTGCCACACTTAGGACAAGTGCTTCCGAGACCTTGCTTCACGAGCTTAAAACCGTCTTGAGGACAAAATTCTTTTGACTCGTCAAGATATTCCTTCCCGCATTTCGGGCACACACGAGGCTTAGGCGATTCTGAGTCTTCAATTTTGGAACTGGGGTGTTCTTCAACTGTCGCTGTTGCCTTTTCTTGTGGCTGAGCGTCCTTTCCTTCGGTTACGTCATGTTGTTGAGCTACCGAGGCACTGGGTTCGTTATGACTTTTCTGCTTTTCTGGTTCATCAAGCTGTTCAATGGGATTTCCTTTTATTTCTAAGATCGCTCTTCTCATATCTTGCAGTCTCTGCTTCAATACCCCCGCATCAGTGAGCTTCTTGAAAACTTTGTTCAGGCCCTTCTCCGAAATCCCATACTTCTCCATCAGGGCGGAATCGTCCATTCCCGCCTTTATATCGGCCAAGATTTCTTTGACGTTGATTGTTCTTTTCGGCATGAAGCCCCCTTGTGAAGAGGTTAGGACGGTAGGGTATCACGAGAGATTGTCAAACAGACAGAATCCTATGGCTATGCTCTCGAAAGACGCTTTTTCGGAGGCCCTCAACCCTTGGCAGTGATGATCTTCACATACAGCCTTGGCAAACAAGAATTAAGGAAGATCAATAAGGCTTGGTTCCCTTTTTCCCGGTATAGGGATTCGTTGCGCCTTTGCCACTGTAATTGTCTATTTTGGTGTGGTTAGGTGGCGTTCTGTGGTATGTATCTACTGTTGCGCCATCCTTTTTTTTGTATCCTTTCACTTCGTCACCAAGGCCGAATGCTGGAAACAAGCAAAGAACTACTACTAACACCATAGCGGCGACTCTTTTCATGATACCCCTCCCTCTTCCATAGCTGTTGGAATCTGCTCTTGGCCGACCATTTACAACCCCCTTTTGTAGTTAAGTCAGCGAGGCACGATACCATGAGAGGTTGTCGGATGACGAGAGAATATTTCGGCTCTTCTCCAAAAAGGACGCTTTGACATACTTCCTTAGTCCTTAACCCCCATAACTTTTACGTACAACCTCAGAGCCCTTTCCAGGTGATACGTGTTGCTTCCCTTGAATTTATGAATTTCGTTCAGCAGATCGACCGGCAGGCGACCCGCAAAAACTTTTGTCTTGATCATGGAGTATTTCTTCATTCTTCCGCCGGTCCATTCTTTGTGATGCACCTCGATTTTGTCCAGGATTTTCCGGACGCTTTGCAAGATCTCTTTTTCAGACAATTCGGGCTCATGACGACCGTTTTCAACATGCTCTTTAAGGGTTTTGAGCTTTTTCTGTCCGCCCCCTGTTATGACTTTTAAGCCATTCCTGCCTTGATTGTTCGATTCATCTTCTCTGTCAATTCGACCCTTGAGTATTTCTTCGGTGGGGGGCCAAAGCCCATATTTCCTCCAGACGTTCAAGGTCGTGGAGGAATTCTTGTCACCTGGGTAAACGAGCTTCACGGCTTTCAATTCAGCTTCTCTAGGGTCAATTCCTTTAGCGACTTCATGCTCATAGATTTTCCACGCCCTGGGAACGGTATTCCTGTATTCATCCCTTTTTGTTAACTTCCTGAGTTTCACTGGCGGAGTTTCTTCATTCATGGCGAGTCCTTTGTTTTTTCGGTGTTCGCTTGGTTGATGTTGTCGTACGCGTACCTTTCATGACTCCAAAATCCGTTATTTATGAGTCCGATAACTATGATTTGAGGACTCATACACTCTCTGATATCAGTTCACTCAACTTCCCCTGGACGTTTCTTTCCCGGTCCCGATAAATCAAAAGTGTGCGTACATCCCTGTGTCTTGAGAAGTCCAATACCTCTTCCAAGTCCATTCCGCTCGCTTGTGCTCTCTTTACGGCCTGAGTGACCGCTGTATGCCGTATTCCATGTGGACGTGTCTTTATCCCTATCTTCTCTCCAAGACCTCTCACAAGGCGATAGATCGACTTTCCGGTAATTCTTCCTTGCCCCTTTTTCGCCCTGTCCAAGTTCAAGAATAGGGGGCCGGGATCTTGACCGCGTACCCGTAGCCATTCTGTCAGGGCGGTCATGGTAGGAACGGGGAGGGTCAATTCCGTCTTCTGAGTCCTACCTTTTCCCATAACCTGAATGGCCTTTCTTTCCATGTCCAGGTCTGCAACGTCCAGAGTTGTTGCCTCACCTCTTCTCAGTCCCAGGTCAAAGAGAAGTCTCAGAATCGCCTTATCTCTGATACCTTTTCGGTCTTTCCGGGCATCTACCAGGGCGAGGAGCTTTCCGAAATTGTCGATGCCCGGCCCCTTCGTATCCCGGTAGGCTTCTGTCTTCTGGTTCTTTATTTCCAGCTTCCATGTGATTTTTCCAACAGTACGCGCCATTGCTGATAAAGATCTGAGAGCCGCAAGACGACGATTAACGGTTGTGGCCTGCAATCCTCTCTCTAAAAGGTTTTTTCGGTACTGCAACGCTATGGAGTTAGCTCCTCCCGGCGTTCTTGACAGGAATATGCACACCGCTTCCCTTTCGCTTTCCACGTCCATGAATCGGCGAAAGTCCTGAAAATCTCTCCTATACGCTTCAATGGTCCTTTCGCTCTTCCCCGAGAAAAAAACATCCCAAAGACTTTCCGCCTCAATCTTCTCAGGAAGTCTGTCGGGCACTTGGTATGGAACCGCGATCAAATCTCGCTTTTTCATTGGTCTTTCCCTCTTTCCATGAAACGGCAAAAGCTGTTATACAATGATAAGATAGACTATATTTACTTATTAATGGCATGTCAATGAATAATTGATAACAGTGTTATCTTCTTAATTGCAGTCCATAAGTGCAATAAGCGCTGGTATTA
Organism: Desulfomonilaceae bacterium; assembly: GCA_052146735.1. Taxonomy (GTDB): domain Bacteria; phylum Desulfobacterota; class Desulfomonilia; order Desulfomonilales; family Desulfomonilaceae; genus CAWBBA01. Next base: position 5,129 of record JBKQMK010000668.1, read on the forward strand.
AGCGGCTACAATCAACTTAATAGGAGAAATCATGTTCGTTAGGAGTGCTTTGTAGTAGGATTCTGTGGCAGGTATCAGGACGGCTTCAGAACGATTCTCCGCGAAATTCAAGCTCGTTTGGCCTTCGCTGCACTTACCCCCCTCACCTTATCCGAAAAACGCCTCAGCTTTCGTCCTGAGAACTGGCAAGGGTAATTGTCGCTTAGGGCTCGCTCGGTGAGATTCACAATATCGGAATCACCGGTCAACGTTTTGCTTGTTAATAACTGCGTTGGATTTCAAGAATCGGATGAGCAACTTCTCAACCTGAGCCCGTAACTCTTGGTCCCTTACCTCGACATAAGAAGCGCTCTGCACGATAGGTGACTTAAACCAAAATCTGGATTCGTGATCCAGAATCCTTCGCTTGATCTTGGAGCCCTGTCCTACGTAAACGGGCCTTTCACTGATATCATACAAAACATAGATCCCCCCAACTTCGGGCAGGTCATTCTTGTTGTGGGGGTCGAAATCCACGAGTTCTCCAAAACCCTCAATAGTTGCTTCCTCACGTATTTCCTTTTTGGTCTCTTGTGGTACCTGGGATTTCAATGCTCTTTCAAGTTTGCTAATTGTCTCCGGTCGCGGATTCGCACTGCGTCCTGATTCTATACTGTAGATCGCCGCAGGAGAAATCTCCGCAGCTTCAGCAAGCTCTGGTACTGCCATATTTTTTGCCAAACGCTCCTTAGTTAACCACGCACCAATGGAGGTGGAACCCACCTGGGAATCTTCGGCGGCAGAGCCGTTCTCGTTTGTTGTTGCGCTAATCCCAAGGATTTTTTTCAGTTCTTTCTTTTGCTCTTTCGAGGGGATCGACTTTGCCAATTCCCAGTTGGAAACTGTCGCTTGAGTAACGCCCATTTTTTCAGCAATATCCTTTTGGCTCATAGCGTTACGGATACGCAGGCGTTTCAGTTTTTCCGGATATTTCGGGGCTGGCAATGTGTCTCTCCTCAGATCACATGAAGTCCTTAAATTCTGACACGAACTCAGGCGGGAGTTTTTGACCATACTCCCGCAGGAACTTTCTGAGGCTTTCAGTATGACGCCACTGCATGTCTCTCAAAAGATTGCGGGCCAGTTCGATGTCATTGCGAACTATAGCCCGCTGAATCTCCCTTGCCACTACTGCAACGACACTGTTCTTGCCTCCGAAAAGACCTGCCAGCAAAGCCGCCCCCATAGCTCTTCCAACGGCTATCCACGCTGCTGGTCCTAATCCCAGGAACGGCATCCGAATTGCTCTCACGTTACGCGCGCGAGGATCTGCTCACAAGCTTCATCAAAAGAGACTTGATCGCGTAGGAGGCACCCTATCTGCACTAAGATCCTGCGTTCAGCTTCTTCAGAAATCTTATTTGCCATTTTCAGGCCAGTCAGCTCCTGAAGGAATTCGATCATGTCATCTTTGTTCTTGACCGCTTCAAGAAAAAGTGCGTTTGCATGGTTTATTTCTTGCTTAAAGACTTGCCGCTGCTTCTCAATCCTAACTAGCTCGCAGAGGGCCTCAATAACCCCGATAATGGCGGTTCTACTGGCCAAGTCTAAATCCCTTCGGCGATTCTACAAATGCTGTCCACTAGTTTCATTTGAGCATCGTCATTTAAATTCAGGTTCCTCAGCAAGCTTGAAAGAGTGGCCATACGCTCCTTGCGATCCATGTTTTTTTCCCGAAGCACAACTAAGGTCTGCTCAAATTCCTGTGAGCGGCCTTCCATTGTCTTGTTTGCCCGTACAACATCGGCAACCAAGTCAACCACTGAAATAATTGCCTCTGCTGGAATCTTGTCCAGGGCAGCGATTAGCACATCGCCGCGTTTGGCTACTGTAAGGGAAGCCTGTCTCACTTCTGACGAAAGCACATTGGAGTTCTGCATGGTTAACCTTCCGTGATTTCTTCGTATAGCCATTTTACGAGCTTGTAGGTACCCAATCCGATCCCGACTACTACCGCCACGCCACCTGTCATGCCCAGACCAAGACCTAGCGCAGCAAGACCGCTAACTATTCCGGCTCCGCTCAAACCATAAATAGTGCCCGAAACTGCTATTGCAGCAATTGGTACTCCTACGGAGGCCAAAGATGCTAAAATTTCTCCCCCAAGGTCCTTCCAATCCGTTTTCGAGCTGCCACTCTTACTCGCTTCACGGACAGCTTCAACGTACTTACGCATTGCGGCCACCTGGTCATCATTAACCTTCAATGGTACAGCTATACTCTTGATGTATCGTACTTCCGCGTCAACAATGTCGTCGTCTGCATAAGCCATGAAGATTAAATCTGTTACTAAAGTGAAACGAATTTCTCGACCCGAAATACGCTCCAAGAACTCTTTAGTCGGGTTGCCATCGGGGTCGTACGCTGCCGTTATAACTTTGCCAATTGACTTGTCACTGAGTTTGACGGTCTTAGAGAGATCCCGTAAGTAATCAATTTCCATGTCACTGACAGGCTTGTCCACGTTGATTATCGAAGCGACTGCGCACAGATACTCGGATTTCTCCGAGTCAGGATAGCCTGCCAGCGGATGTTCTTCCTTGCTCATGATGCCTCCATGACAATCACGTTCTGTGTTGACGCAGGATTACTTGAAAAGCCTATACACCCCATAGACCGCCAACCCAGTCACTGCCCCCGCAACAGCCCCCACCGGACCAGCCGCTGCGCCAATCCCTGCTCCTCCGCCAATTGCGCCTATCGCTGTCATGCCCGTGGCGGCAACAACTCCGTATCCCACCGCTCCCCCAACAACAGTAGAACTGACAGCCTTCATTCGTTCTTTCATCTTGTCATCTGTTCCTGCCATGAATCACACCCCATGCTCAAAATCTGTTTCCGCAAGCGGGACATTTGACTTTGTCCAACTCTTTACCCGCGCTCAAACCTACCGTTGCACCGATAGCAGCCCCTATTATTGCACCAGCCAACGAAAAGGTTGGTATTGCGATGATGCCGAGAGGACCAAGAGGGACTCCAACCCCCGCTCCTATCTGCCCACCCAACGCTGCACCCCCGGCAACTCCGGCATATTTGCCAACCATGCTTTTCTTTGCCTCGAATTTCTGTCCACAGCTCGTACAATGAATCTCAGACATATAGTGGCTCCTCTTTTCTGGTTCATTGCTACCATAGGACCTGTCAGGCAATTCCAGTCTCAGAAGCCAACTCATTCGAGCCCTTATGTCAGACAGGAGCGCCTCCGTGTTTGGTCTTAAGGAAAAAGCAATCAACATAAACCTTAATGAGAGGTTCGGGACTGTTCCTAGCTTCTAGACCTCGATAATTGATCCCTCTCTCAGCGACTCGCAAGATGTTTGTAGAGTTTGAAGCATCCGTAAGCAGCGGCAGCGCCCGCAACTGGTGCAGCAGCGACGGCCACTAGGCCAGCAAGCATGCCCCCTCCCACAACTGACCCCACCGCCGCAAGACCTGAAGTTAATGCTGCTGCCCCGGCTGTCCCGGAAGCGGCCCCTGCGATAACCCCTGTTACAGCAGCCGTACCGCCAGCCGCCGCCCCAGTTCCAACCGAAGCCAGCGTACCTTTTTCTTCTGTTGTCATTGCTTCCCCCTCCCAAGTTTGCAGACTTTAGGTTTTAAAACACAACATTGTCTATCCATTGCATATAAGAACACAAGGGGCAATCGTTTTCTTGCTGCCAGTAGCAGAAATGCCAACATTTTCTGACAGCCTTCGCCCTCGCTTCTGTTTTTCAGAACGACAGGTTGCTGTAATTATGCTAGTATTCCTGCGCCAACGGGCCGTAAAATAGCGGTCAAATAAATGTCCGGGTCTATGAGGGGGAAGCAAGATGAAGCTGGAAAGGTGTGGTGCTAGGAGATTCTTTCAATGGACCACTATCTTTGAAAAGCCGTGTCCCGAATTTGAGTTGAAGTGGAACGAAAAGGAAAACGCCCTTTCGCTCACGGCAAAGGCGGTCCCGGATGACAGCGGCAGTAGGTACCACTACCGTGTTGTTTTGAGTCATTATGACATTAGGAACATTCTTGGCTACCTTAGCCAAGAAGTTATCACCAAATCCCATTCAGGCGTCAGCGAATGGTTCAATAGATCCCGTGACTATAACCATTCTTTCAGCCATTCGTTACTTCGGCTCTTACTCTCATCAAGCGGTATGGTCAGTCAATCAAGCCCCTTGGCCCAAAAGCCGGATGCAGAGGCAGGATCTCCCTCAAATCTCGTACAACTAAGGAAAGGAGTGACAATGGCAAAAACAGTTGTCATCGACGAAGAGGCTTGCTCCGGCTGCGGCAGTTGTGCGGCCATAGCGGAAGACTGCTTTGCATTGAATGAAGAAAAAGAGAAGGCTTACGTGACTGATCAAAGCGCTTGCTCCGAGGACGAGATTCAAGAGGCCATAGATACTTGTCCGGAAGAAGCTATAAGCTGGCAGGAGTAAGAACTTTCTTCTTTCTCCCTCCCGTCGCTTATCTGTATCCGAAGGGAATGCGTTCCCCTTTGTTTTCACTGCGAGCGGTCAAGGAAGAGTCTGTCCCGCAAGATGCCTTTGCCTGAGTACCTGCGTCCCGTATTTTTTCGTTCTAGGCTTCACAGAATCGACTCTGTTGGATTCTCTGGGCTGGGGAAGGGAGTTGGTGCGCGGCGGGTGAAACGCGCCCAGAATTCGTTCTGGGGTTCTTTTTCGACATGTCGTTATGGAGCTTCACAAGCCGAATAAAACAGCCCCACATTTTGGTGGGGCCTCCAGTGCAAGACATGCAGGTATTTCAATTTCAAAATTGGCTGAGTTCCCATATTTTTCTGGGGTGCCCTCTCAATGATCGGAAGAGCCTATTTTTTTCTACTCCCGTATGGCGAACAACTTCCCTTATGGCTTTGGACGACTTTCTGTTTGTAGCAGGTTCAAAAACCCTACCGGCCTGTAATTCTTCATCTTCTCCCTCGCCAGGGCTACCGATGACTTCTATTGGTAGCCGCACATCTTCAATGCCTATGCCCTCTCTCTCCCTATTCTTCTCAATATACTCACTCAGCCCCCTTTTCTCCAGAGGGGTTAAATTCTCATCTCCCTTTGGGATACTCAAACCTTCCCTCTCTACATACGCAGACTGTAGCAACATGGCCTTTATTACACGCCTCACAGCTCTATAGAGCTTAGTGTCCTCGTTGTTGCTTTTACTCTATAGCATAATCCAAATCTTTCACCAGCGCCTCGCTCAGGTCGTTTAAGAGGGGTCTGTTATTGTGCTTGCGGGCTTCTTTAAGCAAAGGCAGTGTGTGGGCGATTTTCTCTTTAAGGTTCATTGTCCTTCTTTCTACCAGGGAGGTTTTACATTAGCCCTTATCTGTCCTGGGCTATATGAACATATAGGTCATTTTTGGTCCAAAAACGGTGCTAGATCTAGCACCGAAATCGACACTTTTTTTATCCTGGGCTCCTGCCACTTTCCACATTGGACACATCTAAACTCTACTACAGTGCCCCTCCTGGCATGTGTTTTGTTGTTGTTTCACTGGTGGCTCCTATAGCGGTTTATTGTAAGTGATTTTGGTCTGCTGCACAGTTGATGCACTGCGGAGTGGCTATGTGAGAGCATCATATAAAATTGCTACCAGGGCAGTTATGCAAATTGCCCCGATTGAGCATCCCATTAATATCGTTATCATTTCTCTCCTCAACTTTAGCTAGTTCTAGCACGAATTTGAATCATTTTTTGACTAAATGGCTTCAGCACTTCGCTCCTGCCACATGCCACCGACCTTTGTTGCCTCTGCTTTAGCGGCTTAAGACGCTTTCCCTTGGCAGATTTGGCAGGCAACCTCCCTCAAAAAGGATCGGTAGGCGAAGTACAGCCTTATCGACAACGAAAAGGCGGGGTTTTTGATCGCTACGCCCGGTACCGTTCCTTCCTTAACCGTCAAAAACTCGGCCAAGATGAGGATGTTGTTGGATTATTTTGTCAAACATCGCTAGTTCTCCTTATCCTCGTTTTCAGCTAAAAGACGTTGAATTTCGGCCAAAGGATCGCGGGTTGGGTCCAGATGATCGCTGGTTGAGTCCATATGATCGCAAGTTTCATCGTGTCTGACATTCTCCTCAGATGACGGCTGCAAAAGCCTATCTGATAATATCCTAACAATGAGACACGACATGGTCATGTTGCATACGGCGGCCGTTTGCTGAATTTGGTTGAGCAATTCTTGATGACACCTGAACGCCACTCTCGCTCTTCTTTTTTCTCTGAGCATCCGGCCTCTTTTCTAACCTCACTTGAGAGATGTGTTGGCTTCTCCCGGAGCCGTATATGTTGAGCGGTCAAGTCCGCGTTGTCCGTTTTATAGAACCAGGGGGGTAATACTGCAATCTTTTCGGCAAAGAATTAGCAAGCAGGAGAGAAGATCAGAAGGAACTCAAGTTTGGAGATGTGAGCGAAGAAGACGGGTAAGCATTCAGCGGGAAAAAGATTCGGGACGTCCTATATACGGGCAACAACCATCTTGCACGGTTCTGAACTACCGGCGTAGCATACCCGCTCACGAATTGTGAGGTGTCTTCAGTCCGAACCCGTGAATTCTCTTGACCCCTGCCGCCGCGTTCATGTACTATGCTCCTGACTTTCCTGTGAGTTCTTATTTATTGGCTCTTGAGGCTCTCCCCGATTGACGCTCGGGGGTGTGCTGCCGGGTCTCGTGGTTCAAGGGCTTTGAGGTAAAGGGGTATGTTATGAAGGAGTCGCGTTCTTCTAGGCGGATTCCGCTCGTCCTGCCTTTCTTGCTTCTTTTCTCCTGTGCTCTCTCCACCTTGGTAGGTGCACAAGGTCTTCCCCAGCTTCCCGCTCCCGGCAATGCACCGAACGACTGTGGATGCTCTCGGGAGAGTGATGCCATACCCGTGTCCAGCGGTATACTCAGCCCTTTTCTCCCCAGAATCCCTAATCTGGAGCTGGGGTTCCTGTACTATTTCGGCAACAGGGTGAATACCGGGCGATTCACTGCCGATTATGTCCTTCCGTTCCGTCTCAGTTGTGATTCTGTCCTGTTCGGAGAGGCGCATGCCGAAGGTTGGGATTTTTGGAAGAGATCGACCGTGTCCGTCGCCGCGGCGCCAGGCCTCACGGTCACAACTTCAGACACGAGCAATCGGGTTGATCTCTCTTTCGGCGGCGGGTACCGCACGATGCTGGGTGCAAACACCTTATTGGGAGTGAATGGCTTTTATGACGCATCCCGCTTGTTCAACAAGTGGTATTCATCAGGCGGCGTCGGGCTGGAATACGCAGCGAACGTTGCCGGGGACGATGCCATTGATCTGAATTTCAATTGGTATGGGAACCTCTTCAACCGGGATGTCCTCATCAATGCCTTCAGGAACCAGGGGAACAGTTTTGACGTTGAGGCAGGCTATTCCCATGCCCTTTTCAATCGGTCTCTCGATTTGCGGCTCAAGCTCATCGGGTACCAGTTTGATATAGGGACCGCGGTGCAAGGCTGGCGAGGCGGCGCGGACCTCACTACCCGAGACGGGGTGTTCACTGTCAGATACGAATACGGGCACGACCGGATCAACGGCGATTACAATACGGTCGGCGGGTTCGTAACCGTGGGACTCCAGTTGGAGAACCTGCTGAGCTTCGAGAGCCCTTTTGCCATGCCTGACCCTGTTTTCAGGAGTCCCCGCGACCTGAGGAGATTGTTGGGGTTGAAGGTGAAGAGGAATTGGCATCAGCCAGAAGCCGTGGTTTTGGCCCGTAGCAGCGCAAATCCGCCACCGACGACGACCTGCCCGAATTTGCAGGGATTAACCCTTATAGCGACGAGCATACCGAATGGATTCATATTTGTCGGACAAATACCCAACTTGACGACCCCGACTATCACAATATGTTGGTGCAACCTTCTCGCAGCAGCCAACATAAATCCGACGCTAGTAGACGGAACCAGTGAATATCTTTACGCAGCGTCAATCGGACCGGCACCAACGGGGTGTGTCACGGTGACGGGAGAACTGGGCGGTCCAGCTTCTAGCAATGGGTTCGCTTTGGAGGGCGGAGGCCCATACCCCTTAGCATTTGGACCGGAAGGAGGAATATCACTACAAGTCAATCAGTAGGGGTGCAGCCCACGCACGCAGCAACACCGCAAACCCACCCTGCCCACCTATGGCTGTACTCTCCAAGCCGCTTCATCCTGCGATGAGGCGGCTCTTGCTCATAAAGCCGGAGAGCTTTTTCGACGAAGTTGCCGATGGTCTTCTGCGCGAGAGGCAGTCCTCGCGGACTGAAGTGATACCCGAGAAAATCGAATCCCTTCTGCATACGCCCCATAGCGGTCTTGTAGGGGTGCTTCCTCGTTCAATCAATCAGAGCACATCGGGAAGGGCTCGGTCATCCTTCATTGGTCAGACTCTCCCGCTGAACGATTAGAATTCTCATCTCCCTTTGGCAAACTCAATCCTTCCCTCTCAACATACGCAGACTGTAGTCAGAAAGCCTTTATTTCCCGCCTCACTGCTCTATAGACGGCCTTCTCTTTTCCAGTAGCCTTTTGCCTATGGCCCTGTCTAATTCTTTCACCAGGGGCGTTGCTAGATCGTTCATAAGCGATCTGTGTTTGTGGACTAATCTGCTGCGCCGCACTGTTGCTGCACTCAGGATTGGCCTTTTTTGAGAATCATGTAGGTTGAAGATGCTATGCCAGCGAGCCCTATCACTATTATTCCCTCGCTTCCTATGGGCTCTATGAAGCGAGTGGCCGCTGGGCTTACTGCGTCTGTGCTAAGGGCGCTTATAAACGCATCTGCTAGCTCTAGGACTGCTTTTCTCATCTTTTACTCCAAAAAAAGTGCCAAAATCTGTGCTAGATCTAGCACGAAAACGTGATAACAAAATAGCCGAAGTTTCCATCCTAAAGGTATCAAAATACCTGTGTATTCAAATTGCTGTTGCGTTTCATGTCCAATATTGGCTATATACAAAATGATTTCAATGTAGTTTGTCATGGTAACTTTTGTCAGTTCTGACACGAAATTGGAGAGATTTTGGTTCTCCCTGGAAAGTGAGAAAAACCGCATTAGAGAAGGCAATCTTGAGAATATGAACAGCGAAAAATGAGTCAGTGAGGGGAAAAGCTAATAGAAGACACCTGACCCGGAAAGATCCGGTCTCAAAATTGAAATCGCAAAGATAGAGACAGAAGAGACGGAAAAGACTCAGGAGAGGATACAAAAACAGAGAATTAGAAGGCGTGCAATGAGTTTAACGCAGGACGGGAAGGGCACGAGAAAAGAGAGATGCACAGAATAAGCGTGTAGAAAAGCGTTTGAGAGGAAGTGAATTCTTGAATGTGAGAATGGGCTGAAAGACAAGAAAGCAGGTGTGTCATCGAAAGATATGATGGAGCCCAAGGATTTGAAAGAGCAGCGCCGACTCGTCACTCAACTTCGCTTTTCAACTTTCTAACAGTTTTTCCATCCGCTTTCTGATTGTGGGGGTTGCTTGCTTTGAGAAGTGGGCGTGAAGGAAGTGAGAGTGAGGGAAGGGGTGTGTGGTAGGGAGCCTTCTTTTTTCTCTCGCTGTGGTGAATCTTTTTTGCTGACCTATGTTCTCTCAATGGGTTCTGCTTGGCGACGTTTTCCTTTGCTTTGTCTTCTCTCTCGTACTCAAAGTTCTCGTGTAAAAAGATGGGGGTGTTTTTGGCCCTGTTTCCTTTGCTATTTCCAAGTGATAAGGGTGAATGAGGTAAGGGGAAAATGGGTATTGTTCCCTCTCTCTTAAAAGGAGCCCATTCGATTCGTGGACTGGCGATTCTCGTGAAGCATTTGTCCTTGATCTCATACGGTGTCAGATGTTTCAATCTGGCGCTCAATCCGTTAAGCACTTCAGCCGTGGAGCA
>JBKQMK010000669.1:0-12139 GCA_052146735.1 Desulfomonilaceae bacterium
CGGCCTTTCAAGGCCAAAATCGGGTTCAAAGACCCGATTCATCAGGCGATCGTTGCGAAAAAACTAGGGCTGGACTCTCATAAAATATCTGAAAATCGGAATCCCTTCCATTTTGCAGAAGTCTCAACCAGGATTTTGATAAGAACAACACTCGATGGTGGGACGCCACTGTCGCTCAATTCACGTATCGCAATGGGCCGTTTGAAAGCGGCTTCTACATTAACCCTCTCCGTTTTGCCCAGGGAGGAGAAGGGATCATTAATACCCCTACGGTAAGAGCGACTGCAACGTACCTGGAAAAGACAGAAGCTTATGGCGTCGCATACATGAAGTACAACAACGGTCGCTTCTTTTTCAACGCTGAATTGGACTGGGATCATCAGACGAACAGGAACAGAAAGAAAGCCTCGGCAGCAGGCGGCCCGGCCGCCGGCACTAGGGACACCTATGTTGAAAACTGGAGAGCGGCGGCAGAAGGCGGAGTGCTTTGCGGGCCGGCCAAGTTGTCTCTCATCTCTGCGTGGGCAGCGGGTCCTGACCGGAGGAACGGCGCTCAGATAGACCGGACCGGCCTTCAGACAGCAGTCGGCAGAGCCAGCGATAACATCCGGCGGCCCACATCCTTCTCCAATACCGGCCTGTTCCGGCCTTACAGTCTGCTCATGGTGTACGACTATGGACTCGGGACCCATATCAACGGGGATACCGGCAACGGGTACGTGGAAGACGCAATGGTTTATGGCGCCAGACTGGATTACGCGGTGGCGGCAAACTTGAATACCTACCTGAGCTTCTTCTGGGCGGATAGAGTTTCTCAGAGCGGCTACGGATGGGGTTTCATCAAGCCGGTTATATTCGGGACAGCTGCTGCCCCGAATGTGACAGTGGGGCCCACGGGATCTACCACTGCCGTTATTCCTGCGGGTACTGTGGCCATCTTCCTTGACACGACTAGAGCAGGCGCACCTTCGATACCTGATACAAACCTCGGTTACGAGTTCGGTGCCGGATTCGATTGGAAGCTCTTGGAAGGCCTGACCGTAAACTTCTCGTCAGCGTACTGGCAGCCAGGGCAGTGGTTTAGCTGGGCCTGCGTTGACAAAACGGTGATCAGTTGGGCAACTACCACGGGTGTCGGCACCCACAATCCCGCGTTGTGGGGCGTTAATCCCAACAAGCAGATCGATCCGATTTTTGGTATCGAATTGAAAGTCACCGGAGACTTCTAGGGAAGTATTCAGACTGGAAACGTGTTAATATGGCGGAGGGCTTAGGCCCTCCGTTTTTCTTTGTTAGGAGTGCGCGAAGAACTCAGAGAGGACAATAGGCTCGCACAAAGCCACTGAAACTATAATCGGGTCAGCACTGACGTTCATCGCGAGCTCGGCCTGGGTCTGCTGGAATCAATCTATGGGGTTTGAAGGAGAATTTGCCTCCGCGCTCTCCGCGGTGAACGAGTATATTCCATTTGCCAAGAGGAAAACTTGACTTACTTAGCTTTAACGTTGGCCACCGCCGTTTTGCTTTTTGAAGGTTATTTCTGGACGCTGAGGATTAGGGACGCCCTGAAGTCCCTCTACTGGGTCCCGATTCTCGATCCGAACAAGAACTTACCGCTCCTAGCTGACCCGCCGCTTATTTCCGTCATAGTGCCGGCACACAACGAGCAATCGACGATACGCCAATGTCTCAAGTCGGTTCTGACACAAGACTTCCCGCGGTTCGAACTTATTTTGGTGGACGACAGGTCCGAGGACCTTACCGCGTCCATAGCAAAGTCGTTGCCGGGGAAGCAAGAGAATTTCCGTATAATTTCAGTCGGAAACCTGCCGCTCGGTTGGACAGGGAAGTGTCACGCTCTGGACGTGGGCGTTAGTTACGCGTCAGGTGAATGGCTAGCCTTCTTGGATGCAGATAGCCACCTTCATAAGTCCGCTTTACGTCTGTGTTATTATGAAGCGGTCAGACGTAGCGCGAACATGGTGACTCTCAGTCCCAGGTTCATTCTAAAGACCTTCTGGGAGAAGGCCCTCCAACCGGCTTTTGCGGCCATGAGCTGCATCCTGTACCCCCTCGGGCTCGTAAATGATCCCGCGAGCCCGGTGGCCAGCGCCAATGGCATGTTCTATATGATCAGCAGGTCTGCTTATGAAAAGATCGGAGGGCACAAGGAAGTAAGAGACTTGGCTGTTGAAGATATTGGGATAGGCAAAAGGATCAAGGCCGCGGGCTTGGGGCTTCTCTTCGCGAACGGGAAAAACGTTTTGCAGACTCGTATGTATACTGGTTTTACGGCGACTGTAAGGGGATGGACTCGCATACTCAGCGCCTCGATGAACTATGAGATGCCTACGGTACTGAAGTATCTCGCGGTTCATATCCTGATGAGCTTGCCGGTCATGGCTGCGTCTTATTATTTTTATATCTCCGCGGCTCGGGAGATCTGGCCGGCCTCCTGGTTCTTGCTGCCATTGATCTGCACAATCGAGATGTGTGTGGTCTCGTCCTGGTTCTGCGCTCAAATGGGCGTGCCCAAGAAATACTCTACTCTGCTGATCCTGGGAAATCTTATGCTGGTCTGGGTCTATCTTGTCATAGTGAAGAAAATTCTGTGGAAGGACGCTCTCCAGTGGCGAGGCACAACCTATCATGCGAGCCGCTACGAACCAACCACGCTTGATCCGGTAGCCTCCGAGTCATTTTCTGCCTCGTCCGGCTCTGTGCTTGGGGAAGCAAGTTGGGGAAAGGAAGCGTAGCCGTATCCTCGATGGGGGATTAGTCCCTTGTTTCCCAGCCGTTGATCTTCGCAACATAATCTTCAGGGAATTTCCAAAAAATCGCGGCATCAAGGACTATTTTTTTGTACGCCCGCGTCGGCCACACATCCCTTCTACCGCCCCTGTTAGGCTTTGCCAGGTAGAGCCAAGCCGAAACCGTCTCCCCGTCGCGATCACGACGAACAGCAACGCTCTTCTCTCCTCGCGAATAGAAGAAAGGATGCCCTTCCTTCCTGTCAAAAGCTTTCAGCAATGAAGACTCAAACTCAATGAGCAGTCCCCGGACGGTGGAATTCTCCTTACGTTCGAGATTGGCCGTGCCTCCGCTTCTCTTCTGGGAGTAGTAATTCCAGACAAAATCATACCCCTCAAGCGTCGCCGGACTGGCGGCAACAATCAGGGAAGAATCGTATCCGTTGGCTTCCAGCCACGAGCGAAGGTCCGAACGGTTCATATTGGAGCCATAAGCAAAAGTGAAATCAGTAGCCATAATATATTCTCCATGGGGCCAGCCCCCGTCAGACTTCTCGGTTGTCGAACACTCTCCTGGTCTTACGTTCGCTGCGCGGCAAGGAAGCGTAGTCCAATATCTCAATCTCCGGCGTGACGAGAACCTTGTTCCTGAGCATCTCCCTGACGACCCCGGCTGTTTGAGCATCGGAACCGGCATCCGCGTCTCGGGAGCGCTCAATCTTGAGAATCATGGTGTCCTTCCCTTTGCTGCGCTCTATTATAACCTGGTATTCGCTACCGATACCTTTGATATTGCTCAGGACGCCGTCAATCTGGCCGGGATAGATGTTAACGGCCCTGACTATGAACATATCGTCGGACCTGCCAAGGATGCGGTCGTGCCTGGGAAGCAATCGCCCGCAAGAGCAGGGACCAGGTTTGAGGGCTGTGAGGTCTCTCGTACGATAGCGAATCAACGGCACGGCTTCTTTCCGCAGGGTGGTCACCACCATCTCTCCCACTTCGCCTTCCGGCACCGCCTCCAGAGTGTCGGGATCGAGTATTTCCAGAATGTAATAGTCTGCCCAGTAATGCATGCCGTCATGGGCCGAGCATTCCAAGCCTGTGCCAGGGCCGTAGAGTTCAGTCATTCCGGGGATGTCGTACATATCGGACAGGCCGAGCAGTTCCTTTATCCTGTGCCTCATGGCCTCCGACGAGCGTTCGGAACCATAGATCATCTTCTTGAGCCGAAGCTTGTTGCGCACACCCCGCCGTTCCACCTCTTCAGCGAGCAATAGTCCCATGGATGCGGTACAACACATCACCGTGCTCTGGAAATCGAGAAGGAATTCTATCTGCATTTCGAGATTGCCCGGTCCTGCAGGCACCGCCAGCGCGCCGAATTTTTCGCATCCCAGTTGAAAACCTACGCCCGCGGTCCATACACCGTAACCCACGCAAATCTGTACTCGGTCCTCGGCCGTCAAGTCCGCCATCTCGTAGCATCGAGCGAAAAAATACGCCCAATCATCGATGTCGTTCTGAGTATAGCAAAGCACTTTCCTCTTGCCCGTTGTTCCGGAAGAAGCATGCAGCCGCACTACGTTGCTAACGGGAACGGACAAGAGTGGAAACGGGTAGCCGTCAGCAAGGTCCTTGGATGTGGTGAATGGAAGTCTTTTCAAGTCATCGAGCGTCTTAATCTCTCCGGGCTTGATCCCAGAATCGTCAAGTTTGCCGCGATATGCAGGCGATCCGTTGTACGCATGATTCACCGTCCACTGAAGGCCCTTGAGTTGGATCTCAGCCAGCTCTTCATAGGATGAATATGCCGGCATGAACGTTTTCATACTGTGATGCTCCCTCTCACATATGCAGTCATACAAATGCGCCTTTAAACAGGTAACTTAGTGCTCGATTTTATATATTCGGTAACGTATTTCGGGGAGAAGTGGTGGGACAGGCATCTTACCTGTCGCTTAATGACGGGCAAGATGCCCGTCCCACCGAAGAAGGGATTGCTTCAGGCTTACGCCTCCGCAATGACCTTATAGGTCCTCCCCGAAGTGCTTTTTTTGAATGCACATTAGTATCACGTCTGTCTGATCGGCCGCGACGATCTCAGTCTTTGGGTTTCGGCTTCGTCCACAGAAAAAGTATCCGGTTGCACAACTGCTCCGTAATTTTCCCTAGCGGCTTCCAAAGAGGTTATCCCGTTACGGACTTCCTCAGCGACCTTCTCCTTTGGCCTAAGAAATGGGTCGCCGTATCCGCCTCCGCCACCCGCTTGCTGAAAATATATCGTCCCTTTGGAGACACCCTCGACCAGATCTTTTGTCGTGCAAAGATACTTCCTGCCGTCGGGATAGGTCAGCTCGATCTTGTTTAAAGTGCCCTCCATGCCTCCCATGGATCCGCGTGCCGGCTCTACATCTCCATCACCAAAGGTCACCACTTTTGTGTGGTCCGAACCGATAATAAACTCGGTCTCTACACCGAGTCCCCCGCGCCACTGCCCCGGCCCTGCAGAATCCTGCCAGTATTCATGTTTGACCAGAAGATGAGGTGTCTGTTGCTCGAACATTTCGTAATCCTGATCCAGGACTCCTCCGGACGCGTCGATCATACCGATGTGGTCGTAACCGTCCACTCCCTCTATGGCCCCTGAGCCTCCTTTTAGCCCCATAAAGCCAATATCCACGTAAGGAGTGTTCTTGCGCGGGTCCACCCCCGTGGTAAGCGAGCATAACAGCTCGTTCCATTCCGCGGTGACTCGCTCCGGGATAACCGGCCCCAGTGCCCTCATTATCGCGTCGGCATTGTTCGGGCACAGATGATTGCCGTACGTGGTGGCGGCAGGATATGCGGCATTGAGTATCGTCCCCACTGGGATAATGATCTTGACCGGCCTCACCATCCCGTCGTTGTGCGGCATGTCCGGGTTGACCATCTGGAGAAATGTTAGAATCGTGGCCGATGCGCTTGAGGTGTAAGTTCCGTTGACAAAACCTGTGGTTTGAGCGTCCGTATCCGAATAGTCGAAGGTAATCTCGTCATCGTCTACCGTTATCTTTACTCTGATTTGATACTTGGAGCCGGGGTTTTTCCCGTCGAAGTAACAGGTGGATTCACCATAATAGACACCTTTGGGGATAGTACGGATTTCCGATCTCATCATCTTTTCCGTCGAGTCAAAGAGGTATTCCTTGTGAGCCTCGAAGACATCGCGCCCATAACGCTCTATTATCTTTAATAGTCCGCGCTCTCCGACCACGCATGAGCCGATCTCCGCTCGCATGTCTTCGGCCACTATGTCGAGGCGTATATTGGCAAAAATCAGGTCCCACACGTCTTTGCGCAGCTTGCCTCTTTCGTAAACCTTGACCGGCGGTATGCGTAGAGCCTCTTGCCAGACTTCTACAGCATTAGGATTGTACCCGCCCTGGACAGCGCCACCAATGTCCGCCTGGTGGCCTTTACAAGCAGCCCATCCGACCAGGATACCATCATAAAAGATCGGCTTGTACGCTGCCACGTCGTTGTTCTGATTTCCCATGGAAAAGACGTCATTATGGAAGATCACGTCACCGGGATAGATCTCATGGCCGAAGTAATCGACAATGTACTCGCAGACAGGCCCGAGAGAAAAAGAGAGGATGGGTAGGTTCTCGGTTTGCTCCAGCATTTTCCCTCTAGAGTCGTAAAGGCCGGTTACAAAGTCTTTCGCTTCGCACAAGATGGGGGACCTCGTTGTCATGGTCAAAGCAATGCTCATCTCCTCAGTAATTGACTTCAACCGACGCTGCAGGATGGAGACCAGTACCTTGTCGATCTCATTGCTCATGAGAGGACCCTCCTTTTCACTTCTTCCTCGAGGTCCTTGAGGTACATTGTGAAACTGCCGAAGCGATCCGTAAGCACATTGAACTCCGGTGCAACAAATGTCGTGGTGTTGACCTGCTCGATAATCGCAGGTCCCTCTATGTGATTGCCGAATTCGAGGGCCAACCCATTGAAAACGCCCACTTCTCGAAACTCTTTCTGAAGCGGTAGGTAGACCTTACGATTTCTTTTGTAGGCCCGGGATGGGTCTTCGCCGGCGTATTTTTGCTGCTGGAATGCCGGTTTGTCCGTCTTGCCAATACATACCAGACGCATGTTTATCAGTTCGATCGGGGTACCCTGATCCTCCAGCGAATAGCCGTAAAGAGCATTGTGAGCGGGGTGAAATCTGCGGGCCATGGATCCGATATCAAATCTGTCCACTTCCTGCGCTGTGACCGTTACGCCCACTTCGTGATACTGTTTGACGTACCTGAGATCCAGAGAATACCGGTACTCGATGGAAGACTCGTTGATTCCCTCGGAGATAAGAAGCTGTTTTCCCTCTTTTTTCATTTCGTCAAACAGGCGCCCAAAAAGCTGAGGGTCCGCGTCCTGCAGATTGACCGCATAGGTCCTCACGAAA
This sequence comes from Desulfomonilaceae bacterium, assembly GCA_052146735.1. Classification (GTDB taxonomy): domain Bacteria; phylum Desulfobacterota; class Desulfomonilia; order Desulfomonilales; family Desulfomonilaceae; genus CAWBBA01. The sequence continues at coordinate 7,201 of JBKQMK010000669.1, forward strand.
TCATGCTTGAGGTCTGACATCAGCATGCCCGCGGCACAGAAGATCGAAGACTCCCGCGGGACTATAAGCACGGGGTTTTCCAACTCCAAAGCGATCATACACGCGTGGTTAGGGCCGGCGCCTCCGGCCACCACCAGGGGGAAGTCCCGCGGGTCCTGGCCATGCTTGACAGCCACTTCTCTGACGGCTGCGGCCATGTTCACGTTGATCACCTGGTACATGCCCGCCGCGGCTTCGTAGATATCGTAACCGGAGGGTTTGGCGATCTTCGCCTCTATTGCCCTCTTCGCGCGATCCCCGTGGAGAGGCATGCGCCCACCGGCAAAGAAGTCGGGGTCCAGGTATCCCAGGACGAGATCCGCATCAGTGCAGGTCGGGTCTTCGCCGCCAAGGCCGTACGAGGCGGGACCAGGATCGGATGAAGCGCTTTGCGGACCCATTCTCAGGAGTCCACCCTCGTCTATCCAACCTATAGAGCCTCCGCCCGCGCCGATAGTTACCACGTTGAGCATGGGGAGAGCCAGCCTAAGCCGGTTGATCTCTCCCACCGTGGTGGTGAAGGGGTTTGCATCTTTGATAAGGGCACAATCAAAGGAGGTCCCTCCCATGTCCATGGTTATGCAGTCTCGGTAATCCTGTATGCCCGCGTACACGATTCCGGCCACAGGTCCTCCCGCGGGTCCTGATAGCAGCGTCGTAGCAGCATGGTCCATTGCAAAATCGGGCGAGATCACGCCTCCGTTAGACTGCATTATCAGAAGTATGTTGGGAAAGCCCGCATCATCCAGTTTCTCGAGAAGGCTCTGCAAGTATCGTCGGAGGATGGGGCCCACATAGGCGTTGAGAACTGTGGTCGAGACCCGGTCGTAGAATCGTATAGAGGGGAGCACCTCAGTGGAAACCGAGACGTACGCGTCGGGCATTATCTCCCTGACGATCCTTGCAGCCCTGTGCTCGTGGTCTCGATTGGCAAAAGAATTCATAAAACAAACGGCAACGGCCTCGACCCCATTCTTCTTGAGAAACGTTGTCTGAGACCGCAGTTCTTCTTCGGCCAACGGAGTGATTTCCTTGCCTGCGTAGTCAAGGCGGCCGGAGACAGGCAGCCTGAGATAGCGCGGGACCAGTGGTACGACATTGGAATAACGGTTGTTGTATTGCTCTTCGCGTATTCCGCGTCTCATCTCCAGAGCATCCCTCACACCTTCGGTCGTCAGCAGGCCCGTCTTGGCCCCGCGGTACGTGAGGACAGCGTTAGTCGTAACGGTTGTGCCATGCACAATCACAGCAACCGAAGCCAGAAAGTCCTTCAAGGCCATCCCTTCGTCCTGGGCCATCTCGGAAATCCCCTGCATGGTCGCTATGGACGGGTCCTTTGGAGTAGAAAGCACTTTGTAAGTCCGGAATTGTCCGTCAGAGCGAGTGAGCAGAAAATCGGTGAAAGTACCTCCTACGTCGATTCCGATCTTGTAGTTCATGACGGCCTCTTGGATTGGAAGGACTAGTTCTGGTTGAATGATGAGACGACTTAAAGAGTAAAAATATTAGAATGTAGCCCTATTATTGTCAATGTTGTAGCCGCGCGTCAGACGGATTCGCGTTCAAAGTGTGAAGATTTTCCTAACCTGGGTGGGAGCAAGACCTGCGCGTCTGCTCAGCCTATTGGGCCCAAACGCGCCCCCACGCAGGCATGTTAGTCTGGTACCCAGGCTCTGCCAGCAGGATGCCGCGCGAGATTGTATATCAAGCCAAGGCAGGCAGAGACTTCATCAGGCATTCCCAGGCGGAGCCCAGGGACAAGAGCTTGATAATAAGGTGCGAAGGGTAGCTTTCAGGAGGATAGATCTTCCTACTCCTGTCTTCATGCGTCTTCGCGGCTTATCCAGCTTTTTTCCCCCTGTCAACGTTGCTGTCTGCCGGGGTGCAGATTGTCAGTACGAGATTCTCCAGGATGGCCCTCGGAGCTTGGGCGCCCAGTTTTGAAGACTTCATCAGCACGTCCGCCTCAAGAACTGCTTCCACGATCCGGGTAAGCTTTTCCATGGGAAATCTCTGTGCATCCCTCAGGTATAAATAGAGCGGATAATCCTTCATAGCCAGCAGATTGAATTTTCCTTTTTGCGTCATGCCAGGATTCTCCTCACGAACGCTCTTAAGGACCGGTACAAAGCTCTGATAAGTCATCCCCCGCTTCCATGAAGACCGAAAAACTGTGAACAACATCTCTCGTGCTACCATAAGCCTCCGGAACTCAGTGGTTATTGAAGCAAGGGTCTGTAATGGATGCGAAACGAGCTTCAGATTTTCGTGGAGTGCAGGTAGGCATCGCTTGATATCCGCGGTCCGGAGCACATTGTTCAGTTCAAAGAATGCCGCTTCGTGGAAGTCTGAAAACAGTGCCTCGACGTCAAGTCCGGTGATTTTTCGGCGTTCCCCCACATATCCGACCAGCTTTCCAAGTTCGCTTTCCAGTTGCCTGATCTCTTTACCAGAACGGGAGTACATCTTTTCAACGGCCTCTGGCGATATCTCCTTGCCCGCTCGGCTCAGCACATCGCGCACGCGCTCTTCGAAAAAGCTTTTCTCCAGGCCAGCGCCGTACTTTTCCTGCTTTACGGAGCACTCAACGACGTGTCCTTCCTGTTCTACCGTTTTGAAGATCTTTTTACGCTTGTCGACCGCAGCCGCGGTGAATACCAGGACAGTCTCTTCGGGAAGTGTGGTGGCAACCAGGTCCTCGATCAGCCCCTCGTCTCCCCCCGTTGCCCCGGCCGGCCTGCCTCCTTCCAGAAATGCCTCGCCCAAAAGTGCCAGCGTTGCTCTTTCATCCGGTCTGGCCGAATCTCCAAGTATCTGATTTACCCATTCGGGATCATGTTGGACGTCCGAGGACTTCAGGCCTGTGAGGTTTAAGAGTTGAGCCATCGCTCTGAAGGCGGCTTTCTCTTCTCCGGCCTTCCAGGATTCAATAGCCTTGGCCGCAAGCTTACGCTCATCGGTACGCCCCATGAAGAGCGTCGTCTGCTCTATCACGATCACACGTGGCCCGCCGAATAGAGACGGAGTGCGTACATGGGATGAAATCCCGGCCGCATCAAGATTGACCCCGTCAAAAATTATCAGATTAGTGGCTCGGTGTTTGGGATCAAGGAACTCACCCACCAGCTTGTTTACCTGCTCTTTGACAAGGAATTCGTCTCCGTAGAACAAATAGATGCCGCCGAGAGCCTTAGCGCCTTCTGAACTGGAAAGGTTCTTTTTCATGGACAACATTCCGGCGATCCCGTGGGGTTGGCGGTCAAAGTTTTTGAATTAGATGCCGTGGTCAGGCTGTTCATTAGACAGAACGACCTCGTCGTGAAATCATATTAACCAACTCCTTGCACCGCGCAAGGTCGTCCCTACGCGCACGCAGGATGCGCTTCCACCCTCTTGTGTAAAACGGATGTTCGTGATCGCCGGGACCGGCTTCTAGACGCGTCTACTTGGGTTCGACCTTCTCTTTAGGGACCTCGCCGGACTGCGTCGTTTGAGGCGGGGTGGGTTCGTCTGTCTCCATGGACTTCTTGAAGATTCTGATCCCTTTGCCTATTCCACCCATGATTTCCGGAATCTTCTTGCCACCAAAGACCACAACGACAATGAGAAGAATGAGAATTAGTTCCCAAGGTCCCGGCATCATGGGGCATCCTCTCTATCCATAGGGATTTTATATCTTTTTTTGAACTTTCGGGTTTTCTCGTGGTCAGTATATGCAAAATAGCGTGATCGGTCAAATGTTCCTCTGGGGTGGCGGGCCGCGCGAAATGCGACGGTCATGTCGGATTGTGGACAGTTCTGTAACGCCCTGACTTGACTGAGTTCTTAACATGGGGCTAACCAGAGGGGGTGTCCAATTCCGCACGCGGGCTAAAGGGCGCGATGAAATGTATATCATTGTAAGGGATTAATATCAGCGTTGTTTATGCTTTTGCCGTGATTTGGCACTTGGCTTGCAGTGTGAGAGGGCATGAAAAACAAAAAGGAAGGCACCATGAGCCAGAACAGCGATAAACTGGAACAGTGCACTGAGCGGCAAGAAGAAGTTATAGCAACCCTTATCAATCCTATTCATGTTTTTTCAGGCGCGGTTTCGCCGAGGGACTATATAAACGCACAAAAACGGCTACTCCGGGACTTTGGTGAGGACATATATTTCAATTGGCAACTGGAAATTCTTCATGCCGAAATTGCCTCGATCATCGAAGAGATAAAGCTGGAGAATTCGGGTCCTCGCCCCAACACCAACGTAGTGGGTCAAGCCTAAACCTGTTGTGGTGAAAAGGTCCCGTAAAGCGATATAGGGAGACTCAGGCAAGCTGGCATTTCACCAATCCATCCTAACAACTCCGTGGAAGCGGGACTCCGTCATGGAGGAAAAGGTCGGCGAAGAGGCGGATGATTCAAATCTTCCGCCTCCTATCCCTCGAAAAAAGCTTTATTTGGGCCGGGAATCCCAACCCCTCACAGTTCCCGGCCTTTTTTGTTTTCTGCAAAGCATTCTCTCCTTACACGACAGACCCAATCTTGATATAACGGATAGTGTGGCACCACTTCATTGGAGGTTTCATTAACCACGGAGGAGTCCAATGTTCAGAGTCTCGGACGATTGGAAGAGGGCCTATCCAGGGGCTCACGCAGGTGTCCTGGCCATGCGTAACGTCATCAATCCTGCTCGTCACCCCGAATTGAATCACCAGAAAGAGGAATTAGAAACCGATCTCCGTACTCTGTTCAAAGAACGTGACTCTCTAAAATCTCTGGAGCCGATTAAGGCTTACCAGACCTATTTCAAGCGTTTCAAAAAAACATACCATGTCTTTCAGCAACTGGAATCCGTGATATTCAAAGGTAAGTCCATCCCACAAGTAGCAGCCCTAGTTGAGGCTATGTTTATGGA
>JBKQMK010000670.1:0-7784 GCA_052146735.1 Desulfomonilaceae bacterium
GTAGAGGCAGTGGCTTCAATTGCGTCACCGAACTTGCGAAACACAGCACAAAGGCCCTGGAGATCGGCCCAGTGCCGATTGTCAGCCAGACGCTGGGACTGGTTCGAAAAGGAGCTGAAAGATGAGCGCTTACGTTATTGGCCATATCACTGTTAAGGATGGAGAAAAATGGGCGGAATATCGTCGACAAGTCCCTGGAACTCTTGAGCCGTGGAGTGCGCAAGTGATCTTTCGAGGTCGGCTAGCCGCGGTGCTGGCCGGGGAACATCATCACAGCGACACGGTAGTCATCAAGTTTCCGGATCAAGATGCACTTCAAGGATGGTATCGTTCCCCCTCATATCAAGCCCTTATTCCCCTGAGAAACGAAGCCGCAGACTTAATCCTGGTCAGCTACGACGAATAACACCGCATTACATCTTGCCGGTGGCTGCTGGTCTATTTCTTCCTGTAAGTGGACTGCCAGACCGGCTTAAAGTCGTACGTTGCATAAAACTCCGATCTGTAGGCGCCCCACGCACGCTTTTCAATGGCCAAGTTGACTTCTTGCAACTTGGCCGCCGGCACGCGAAGCGTTATCACCTGCCCTATGCCCATCATCACGTACCACGAGACTACTTCGGTTCCTTCCGGCGGGAATTCTTTCCAAAAGCCCGTATTGTCCAGGTGCTTGTTAATTTCCTCCAGGGTTTTGCTCTGGTCATGCTTGAGAAAAATGGTCAGTAGAATCGAATTCTTGGTGTCTGGCGACTGGGCAAGCGCAAAATCCGGAGTAAGAAGATTCGTCAGCCAAAAACAGCTCAGCGACAGAAACACTAATGAGCAGATCTGCTTCTTCATGGTTTTCTCCTTTCTACACGCAGCTTTTTGCAGTGGGGCCTGATCCTATGGCCGCTGAGAAGGTCTACTTCAGGTTCTGATCCCAGCTCTGCTTGCCCTCAGGATCGTACCATCCTTGAAAACGAAGGTGGTTGGGCACTTCACGCACTTTCCAGTACCCGTTGTTGCTGCTGACATACTTCCTGAGCGATTCTAGAATCTTACCATAATCCTTCCGGTCCTGTTCGCTAAGTTTCTCATCGGAGGCCCGAGCGTTCAGGAATTGAATGGTCGCATCCTTGAGCAGTGCCAGATCGCTCTCAGGCCAATGCACCAGTACCAGGTCGTTTTCGGGAATCCCATCATTATCGTTGGCTGTCAGAATCTGCTTGAGTTTGGCCCCTTGCTGCCTGAGGTTTTCGCCATACGACGATAAGACGTGGTCCCGCCCGACGCTCAGGACAAGCGCCTGCTGGCCCGGACTCAGCTTGTTCCACACGCCCTTGTTGATGATCATATAGGTGATCAGGAATTGCTGGTGCCAGCCAGGGAAGTGTAGGTACCTGGTGCCTACCGTGCCGGGATTACCTTCGGGAAGTCCGAAAAGCTGTGAGACGTCGTCGAGGGGAGTCGCGAACTCGTACGCCTGAATGTGGCCGTCGGCCACGGCCTTGACCAGAGACCCTCCTCCGGCGATGGCGGTTATAAACTTGATGTTCTTTTTCGGGATCACGCCGTTCGCTACAAGGTTGTCGCAAGCGCGATCGAGAACGAACTGGGCCGGCGGCAGGTAGCGGAACGTCCAGCTCTGCTGACACAACCCTGCCAAGCCGATGCCGGGCGTCGATCCGGCATCCCCGACCGGCATCATGAAGTAGCCGGAGCCCTGTTGACTGCTTCCCACAATTGGAACCGCCACGACGTTGCTGCCGTCGGTGTCCAGTGTGCTCTGGAGCAGATCTATGCCCCTTCCGGCGCCGTCGTCGATAGACCTCCCGAATAGAAACCCCATGAACTCATCGAAGTTTGGGCCGAACGGGATTCCTGAGTTGTATACGAACCCCCATGCCGGGTTGAGTTCCGACCCAGAAATATAGGCGGCATCGAAACCTGCTCCCCCTGCCAGGGGTCCCCCAGCGGAAACAGCGGCCATAATATCTTTGAATGATCCAGGAATCGGCGGGGTCGGCTTGTATTTGATGAACTTGACCTGTCCGGCCTCGCCGAGGGTCACCGTTGAAATACTCAGCAGCTTCGCGGCATAGTCATCCGCGGGAGGGCCGATTGCCGCCGAGCCGCTGAAACTGCGAAAGGAAATCTCCAGTGCCAGTGTGGTTTGCGCGGTACACAAAATTGCACAAACCAGCGCCACAACAGCAACGCCGAAACCTGACTGACGTTTTGGGCGCCAGGCCCTGCGTCCGTTCCCCTTGCGAAAATGACCGGCCGAGGCGCTCCGCACACCGTAGGAACATCTTCTCGCTGATATGCTCTTGATTGAATCTGGCAGCGCACGGCAAGGTTCTGCGTCCCCTTGCTTGCGATCCACCACAGCTTCGGAATTTCCGCCCGAATCTGAAGTAGCCATCCTGACCTCCTTTCATTTACGTGAACAGCGCCGAATGTCCTGCTTTAGAACCGGAATGGATTGTTTATCTTACTCTGCCAGGGAGCCCCGCAGAGACCCGCCTGACTCGAATCGGGCAAACGCCAGCCTGCTTCAGCCTACAAAAACGAATAATCCATATGAGAATTCCAGTTCCGCAACAACTCCGTCAGAACACTAGATCCCAGAGCGCTCCACGTTCAGGAGCTTTTCCCTCGTCCGGGGAAATCAGAATCATCCGGGATCAGGATACGGAATCTGTTTCCCTTGCCAATAAGTAGTCAATATCATTGGGGGCATCCCGGGAAATGGCGTATGCAAACTGTATGCAAATTTGACGGGGGTTCTTAGTTCTGGGAATCGTCATTTCCCTCAACCCGATCTTGTCCTCGTGGTTCATGGGATCTATGAAAAGGGGGGCACTCACCACACAGTTAAGCCAACCAATCCTTTGGAGCAGACCCCTTTTATGAGGATGCGCGCTACGAGGGTATCAATCGGTCAACAACTGGTCTGTGAACGGGAAGAGATGAACTACCGCCGATCTCCGGTGAGCTTTGAGACCGGCTATTCGTAATATCAATGACTTATCGGCTCGCACTGAAAACAGTATAGGAATTTCAAAGCACTTCCCTACCACAGCTTTGGGCGTTTCAATGTGTAAAGCTGAAAAATACGCCTCCTTTCACACGGATCAATCCTTTCGTTTCGATCCGAAATGATGAGAGCAGAATGTGAGCAAAGACTTTCTCTACGACTCCGGCCTCTCGACTCGTGGCCGCTCACTTGAACTCCCTGTTTAGCCCGGGTCTTACTCTATACTAACTCAGAACCTGGACCAGTTCCTGGGGGTCAGGCAAGTCGATGGTCTGCCATTGCCCTGATTCACTGAGCAACAAGCACCCGATGAAATTCTGAAGTATCTCGCTATCGCTCTCGGACAGATCCATTATCTCAAACCCAGCCACAAAGTATTCTTTGCCCCCGTGTCTAATTTCCACCCATTTGCACTCGGCCAGAACCAACAGTGGATCGGATTCAACGTACATATCTACAGGAATCTGAAATGTCTTGGCTTGACCGACTGTTGCCTCAATTCCAGCTACTCGTAGCCCGTTTTCTGAAATATCCCTCAGGATGCCCTTGTCACCGCTCTCAAGCTCATATATGGGCAAACGAATAGTAAGTTCGGCCCTTAAGAACTTTCGTTTCCTGATGTGATCAATCCTCTCCCTGTACGACTTAGACCTCTCGTAAAGTTCGGAGTGGCTGATGGCCTTAAGGGTCACAAGCTTTTTGAAAAGGCTTTGAAGACCCTTCTCCGAAAGCCCATACTTCTGCATCAGGGCCGAATTATCCATTCCCGTTTTGATGTCTGTCAGGATTTCCTTTGCACTGACTGTTCTCTTGGCCATAGGAAGCCCCCCTTGTGGAGTGGTGAGGACGCTAGAATATCACAAGAGATCGTCAAATAGGGGGAAAATTCAATAAGAATGCCTTGAAACTTAGGACGGCAGAAAGAATCACTTAAGAGGAGCCGCACTTTTCACAACCGAAAGACACAAAACTGCCACACCGTTTCAGTCCATATTGATCCGTTTCGATCCGAAATGGTGAGAGCAAAATGTGAGCAAGGACTTAATGGAGATTTCAAGAGGTACCTTTCCTCTCCCTGGCCATTATTCTGTGCAAGCAACAGGACAGACATTATCCCAGTCTTCGGGACACTTATTAGGGTCATAGTAGAAATTAGGGCTCATCAGGTGCTTCCAGTTGAACCTGTTAACCATTCCAGTGCGAGTTTCCCAAACTAAGATGAGGAATACACCTGAGCTGACCTTGGCTTATTGCCCGCCAGAGATGTATGGATTATCTGGGAGATATGTGATTTTGTACCCTTCTTTAGCAAGGCGCCGGAGTAATTCTTCGGACGGTTCTTGTTTAAAAATAATTGTTGAAAGAAGACCATAATCCTTAATACCTAGCCTGCATTGCAAATTTGCGATCTTAATTAGCTTTTTAACCTTTCTTTGTAAGGGGCCGTTATCTAACATCTTTTCATACTCAACGCCTACAAAATAGGCATCATTAATTCCTTTGAAGGCTACTATTCTATAATTCAGCCCTAAAGCAACTTTCTCAATCTCTCTTCTTGAAATACTAAAAATATAGTTGCCAACTTCCTCAAAACCATGTTTATTATTCTTTCTTCCGAGTAACAGTTTTATTACATTTTTTGTGTTCCTCAAAAGAATTTCAGAAACCTTATTGTTAACGTAAGCATCGTTTGGCTCGATTAATACTACTCCTTTGCTTGCCACTCGCAGCATTTCATAAAGTGCAAGCATTGGTCTTGGAAAGTGATGGTAAGACTCTTTGCAGAAAACATAATCAAACTCAGAATCTTTGAATGACAATGACTCGGCATTTTCCTTCTTGCACTCAGAAATATACCCAATATCTTTTGCCTCCCTCAACAAAGCATCTGATATATCAGATGCCAGCGCATAACAACCTTTTTCCAAGATATATTTGGCATCGTTGCCGTATCTACCATCGCCTACAGTAAGCCACTTTGCCTTTGGTTCTGCTATTAGGATAGGGTCAATACTATGGTACATACGTAGATGACGCCATGCATCAACTGTGTCTTTCTCAAGCCATGTTTTTCCATGTGCCACTTTTTCGCTACCCGAACTAAATTTCTGTAAGTGGTCAGAATGTTGCTCGTAGCTTTTTTCGTGGAAACTTTTTTTGGAATTCATGTTTATTATCCCCTTGTTTCCCACATTCAGCACCCTTCAGGCTAAGTTTTGGGCAATTTTTCGATGCTGTTCTCTCTTCCGCTTGCCGTAGGTCTTGGTGAATCCGGAATTATGCGGTGGTCTTGCCATTTCGGGCGTCTTTAAGGTCGTGACTTTTCATTCAGCGACTCCTACGACGCCAAAAGGCCGCAGCGCCGCCTCACATAGTTCTCCACATGGGCAAAATCACCTCCCTGTTCTTTAGGAAAAGGGTCTTCTCTTTTTCTTGACCGTACATCACAACCCTCCCCTGATGCAACCACTGGAGTTCAATCCCTAGACCCCATTGCTTTCGCATATAATCTCAGTGCTCTTTCCAGGTGATAGATATTGGACCCCTTGAATTTATGAATCTCATTGATTAGATCAACGGGCAATCGGCCTCCGAAGATCCTATTCTGGAGGGTACTGTATTTCTTCTCTCTTCCTCCTGTCCATTCCCGCTCATGAACCTCTATCTTGTCCAGGATCTTCTTGACTCTCTGCAAGACCTCTTTTTCAGATAATTCGGGTTTGTTATCGCTCTTCTCAGGAAGGTCTTTAAGTTTTTTGAGTTTTTTCCCACCCCCACCACGTATCAGTGTTGATCCATTCCTTTTGATTTCTTGATTCTTTTTCGCTGAGAGCCCCGTGCCTCTTGTCAGTGGGGTTTTCTACAACGTGGGGCCATAAACCATATTTTTTCCATGTCTTTAAAGTCGTATACCAGGCCGGGTCATTCGGATAAATGCTCTTCGTGGCTTCTCTCTCGGCCCTGGCGGGATGAACCTTTCTTTCGATTTCCTCCTGATAGGCCTTCCAGGCCCTGAGAATGACCTTTTCATACTCGTCCATCTTTTTCAATTTTCTGGGCTTTACCGGCGGTTTTTCGTTCTCTTTCATGGTAGATCCTTCACGTCTTATGCGGAATTCCTTGTTTTAATGTTCTCGTACGCGTACCTCTCATGATTCCAAAATCTGTTATTTATGAGTCCGACAATATCTGATGGAGGACTCATATTCCCCACTACCCCTGTAGGAGATTATCGTGTGGCAGAAACGCTGAATAAATACCCGCCATACTTCAGACAGTATGACTGTTTGTGCAGGCAGATTGAGCCGCATTGGTTTATTGAGATGTGTCGACGAAAATAAAGCGGGGGAGGAACAAGGGGTGAGCGCGCAGCAGAGATACACGATGTGGAATCCAAGCCCGACGGGGGTGCAGTGAACAAACCGAACCGCGTCTGTCGCGGAAATACTTTGAAGGATGCGGTTCCCGTTGGTCACCGCTTCCTTCAGGGGCTGCGAGCCGCCGCCGCAGCCAGTGTGGTGACTATTCATGATAAGATCCTTGAAACTTTCAATAGCTATTTTGGCATTCCTGGTAGCCCTTTCACTCGTTCCTTTCGCCTGGGACTGGCGATCCCCTTTTCTCGCGGAATTTAGACCTTGGGCGCTGGAGGGGCTGATTGTCTTGCCGTTGAGCCTGATCCTTACCCAAATCTGGCTCCTGATAACTTCCCGACCCGCACAACGGGCTCTCAGGGCAATCGGTTCGCTGGGACTGCTCGCAGCTACCCTTGCATTGACTGCCACTCTGGCTCTGGAAGCTTGCTTTCACTGGGTCCGCTACCAGGTCCTGCACGCTGATCCCATTAGGCTGGAAGAACTGGGACGGCATTTTGTCGTGGGATACCGTAACCTGGCGGAAGTCCGGGAACTTGTGAAGCTCAGGGCTATCGCGGGGGTCTTCCTTTCGAGCAGTAATGTTCGCGGCCAGAGCGTTGCTGACATCCGAAAACAAATCCAGTCCTTGCAACGTATACGGCAGGAACAAGGTTTGCTCCCCCTGTGGATTGCAACAGACCAGGAAGGCGGGGTGGTTTCGCGATTATCTCCGCCGTTGACTCACCTGCCACCGCTCTCGGAGATCGTCGAACGCTATCCGGATGTGGTCCAGCGTGAACAGGCCGTCCGGCAATTCGGCGCTACACAAGGGCGGGAACTCGCAGAAGTCGGAGTCAACCTCAATTTCGCGCCGGTGGTGGACCTAAACCACCAGGTCGTGAATCCTAACGATCGGTACACACGCATCTTTCAACGGGCCATTTCCAGCGACCCCGCGGTTGTGGCTCAGATGGCTGCATGGTACTGTGCTACCCTGGAAGACGCGGGTGTGCGTTGCACTCTGAAGCATTTTCCCGGGTTGGGCAGGGTATTTGAGGACACCCATCTAGACCATGCAAACCTTACGACTTCCGTCACTGAACTGACTAAGACTGACTGGGTGCCGTTCCGTGCATTGATGCGTCAAAGCAGAGCCTTCACGATGCTCGGCCACGTGCGATTGACCGCGATAGATGCCGAGCGGCCGGTCTCCATGTCACTTCCGGTGATCGCCGGCATGTTACGCGGCGATTGGAATTACGACGGTGTGCTCATTACGGACAACTTCAGTATGATGGCAGTTTACCGGAGCAGCGAGGGTATGGACAACGGGAGCATCGAGGCGTTAAATGCAGGGGTTGACTTGATCTTGATCAGTTGGGATGTCGACCAGTATTATCGTGTGA
>JBKQMK010000671.1:0-11257 GCA_052146735.1 Desulfomonilaceae bacterium
CTGATGATTTTTCGCATCAGGGGTATTTCGGCCTCCTCCATGAACCTCCTTAAATCCTTTGTGCGTGCAGGCTCAAGCAGAACCAAATCGTTTAAACCGTCGATGAACACAGCCATGTCCGGAACAAATCCCGAGAGCAGCAGTTTTTCAAATAGCACCCTCTCCTGAACGCAGAAGTAACTGCCTCGACCAAAATTGTATACGCTCGCAGAAACACCATAGTCAGAAACAAGCTGTTCTTGCAGGCAGGCCGGTATGGTCCGATTGTCTTCCACTCCATACCCAAAGGTTGTGGAGCCACCGAAGACAAACACAGTGAATTCTCCGCGACGAGGAGGCCAAGGCTCTTGATTTCCGATGGGCCGGAAGCCGCGAGGGTCCACGTTAACGAATTTGCCCGAGTATGGGCTCTCCTTGAACTGAGTATAAGGCTCATAGGCCTGGGATAACTTCCGGGTTTCGGCGATCAGCTCGGTGATCTGGTTTTCGGTAAGATCTGGATGGACCGAGGTCAACGACTCGTGAAATTTCTTGTACGCAAAAGGGGTCCCGTTCATCGCAGCTTCTTTTGCGAAATACGTCTTCATGTTGAGCAATCCGGCGGCAATCAGATTGACCATCAGAAGCAATATCAGACAATTGAGGGAAATAACCGCCAGGATTCTGTAATATCCAGCCAGCGACGCTAATACTCTTTTGCTTCGACCCATTGTATCCCGACCGTGTGTAGGTAGTTCAGGTTTATTAGTTAAGCGCCGCTATCACCTCCCTAAAACGTTGTCAATAAAATTCGCAACCCTTTGAAAAAAAAGTGAGCGTAGGTCAGGAAGCACCTTTCCCAAGGAGACCGCTCGGCCTCGGTTTTTCCATTGAACCCTCAAACGTACTACCTCTTGAGCCCCCGTTTTATTTTCCAATTCTGATACGAACTGTACAGCGACGGCCCGAACAGAATGGCCGAGAAGACGACGATGCCGGCCAAAACCACAAAAGTAATAAGCGCATCAGCCTTTTCCATGCTATACTGACCTCTTTTCCTTCTTGTGCTCCATAATATCACTGAAAGGCCACAACATCGTTGACCAGTTTCATAGGCAAGAGTCATGACTAACACAATCAGGATCCTAGTACCAATTCCCTATCCCGTTAAATGGGTAAACTGTTATTACTTCACGGGTTCAGTCCCGACTTTGATCGATACCGGCGTAAACACAAACGAGGCTCTGGAAACGATCAAGTCCGCGATGGAAGCCCAGGGCGGAAAACTTCGCGACATCCGCAGGATAATAGCGACGCACGGCCATATGGATCATGTCGGACTCGCGGGAAGAATTGCAGAAATCAGCGGGGCAGAAGTCTTCGTCCACCAATGGGATACAGTTCAGTGGGCTGCCGACCCGGGGGAGCCCTTCATAGGCAAGCGCCTAGATTTCCGAGCATTTTTCGTGGAAGCAGGGGTGCCTACAGACGACATCGATGAATTAATCGACTTGATTCTCACACGTTACAAGAGAATGTGCAGCCCGATCTCCACCGAGACCATGATGGAAGACGGCACAGTTTTCGAATTCGACGACTTCAATCTTGAGGTCATCCATACTCCAGGTCACAGCCCTGGTTCGGTAAGCCTTTTAAATAAGTCAGACGGGGCTCTGTACACAGGAGACACCCTTTTGCCGGAGATAATCTCTAATCCCACGATAGAAAAAACCGGTTCTAGTGCACACAAAAGCCTGGTGAGCCATTACGCAGCTCTTGAACGTATGAAGGGCCTGGGTGCAAAAATGGTAATGCCTGGGCATGGAACACCTTTCGAGGACCTTGAGGCTAGGATCCAGCGAATCCAGGGCCACCACGGCAAGCGGAGCAAACAAATACTACGAATTCTCGAGCACAGCGAGACTTCTTCAAAGAAATACTCGGGAATAACCCAATTTGTCGCGGCAACGAAGCTGCTTGGTGAGCTTTCCGGACTGGACGTATTCTTCGGGGTTTCCTCAGCCAGGGCACATCTCGATGCCCTGGAAGCGCAGGGGCTTGCAACACGGGTCAAGGAAGGCCGCCAGTATGTTTATCGAGCAAATGGGACCCGCACAAAGTGACGGCTATTGCATAGGAGACCGGAAGCCCGGCGGTCATAGTGATTGCCATAAGAATGTCCGATTGTGAAAACCGACATTTGAAATTCGGTAGCTGTCGGCCTCTGGAAGGTGTCTCAAAAATAGGAATTTGAAATGGCGAGGATGGAGATTTTGTAGGGACGGCTTGTGAACCGCCCTAAATCAGGGCGCTTCTCGAAGGGCCCCTATGGCTGTCTCTCCGTGCCCGCGGACTATGACATATAAATCAACCACTTTGGCCTGGAAGGGTCGCCGGGTCTTACCGAACTTCCGTAATTCGGCCGTTGAACAGGTCAATACTTTCGGCAACTCCTTTAATTCGAAATCAAGTCACCCCACCTAAATCAGCTCAAAGGTTAGAACGCATCCCTCTTGACCGGGCTCCGCGGGATCATGAGGCAGCATTTTGGACCCGATGGAAACCTCTTTTTCTATCAGATCCATACTCGCTTTCAAGGGATCAAAGGACGTCAGGTTGCCCACAACCCAGGGCCCATCATGTAATTCGACCAGGGCCACGACGTAGGGAGTGCTGTACCCGGCAGGTCCCACCCGGATCACCGAGAACGTCTTGATCTTTCCCCTCTTGGCGAATGAATTTACCTCCATTTTGGAACCGCCGCATGACGTGCACACTGCGCTTGGCGGTAACAAGAGTTCACCGCAATCCATGCACTTCAGACCCAAAAGTTTATCTTCCAGCAACCCCTGTTTGAAATCTTCATAAGTCAAAGGGTATTTGCTCATTTACTGCCTCCTCAACACGATATTGCACACAGTGCTGAAATCCCCGCCCAGAGTGTCCACGACCCCGATCGAGGCGCCGTCCACTTGTCGTTCTCCGCATTCGCCTCTGAGTTGCTTTACTATTTCGTATACTTGCGCCGCACCCGTCGCTCCGATCGGATGGCCCTTGGCTTTAAGGCCTCCCGAAGGATTGATCGGGATCCGTCCCTTCAGCGTGCTATCGCCACGGTCTATACCCTCAGCTCCCTTGCCGAATTCAAAGAATCCGAGGGCTTCCGAAGCGACTATCTCCGCGATGGTGAAGCAGTCGTGAAGCTCGCACACGTCAACGTCATCGGGGCCTATGCCTGCTTCTGCGTATGCATGCTTTATGGAAGCTTCTCGAGCGGCCATACGAGTCAAGTCCTTCTGGCGATAGAGCGGCCCTGCCGTGGCCTGGCCAACGCCGGCTACATAGACCGGGTCCGCGACTTTGGTCTTGAATTTGGAAGCGTCGGCTATCACCAGAGCCGCGGCCCCATCGGAAAAAGGACAGCAGTCGAACAACTGGAGCGGGTCCGCGATCATGGGGCCTTGAAGAACAGTATCGACGGTTATCTCCTTCCTGAAATGAGCCAGAGGATTGAGTGTCCCGTTATGGTGGTTCTTGACCGCTACCGCGGCCATACTCTTTTTCAATCGCTCAAGGGGTATGCCATACTTGGCGGAGTACTGGTGGGCCACCATCCCGAAAACACCCGGGAAGGTTATTCCGCTAAATCGCTCGTACTCGGAATGACTACCCATCGCAAAGGTCTTGGTGGCCAGAGGCGTGCCCATGATAGTGGTCCTCTCGGTTCCACAGGCCAAGACGAGATCGTAGATGCCGGCCCCCACCATGAGCGCTGCGTGTCGGATCGCCACGGTTGCCGATGCGCACGCCCCCTCGAACCGGGTGGCGGGAGCTGTCGTGGGCATGCTGAGTTCCGCGGCGAGAAAAGGGGCAATGTTCATCTGGCTTTCCTCGAATTCGCCAAGCACATTGCCTACGAAAAGCGCCTCAAGATCCCTGGGCTCTACTCGCGATTCCCCTAGGGCCTCCAGAGCGGCGAGGCTGAACATCTCTTTCATGGAGAGAGTTGATAAGCCAAATTTGGTCATACCCACTCCCAAAATGACAACTTCTCTCATGACTGTCTCCTTCCAGCTACTTTCATCAATCGCCTTCAATGGTATATATCGAGGGTTAGTTCCGTCGTCTCAATTTGGCGCCTGGAAACTTAAAGCTCCATTCATACCATGAAACGATTCAGGCACTAAACATCTTCATGACCTGAATAAATCTGTTATCAAGAGAAATCTGCCTGCGTTCTGCTTCCTTGACACGCCACAGGGAATGACCTTACAGTAAGCTCCGCATTCCTTGTGCCGTGAGCAGCATATCCTGAGACCGTGGCACAATTTGTTTTCTGTCGTGGCTACAGGTCGCACTTGATTATCGGACGCCATCAACGGAGTAACGAATGGAAAAAAATGAGCAAAGATCTCTCACTGAACGTGAACTGTGGACTCTGAAAGAGTTCGTGGAAAATACCCTTCGCAAAAGCGGTGCTCTGCTGATGGAGATGTTCGGCAAAGGAAACCGGCATCTGAAATTCGATGACGAACTGGTTACGGAAGCGGACAATGCGGCTTGGGAACTTATTACTACAAAGATCAAAGGGAGCTTCGAGGGGCACGGGTTCCTTCGCGAACTGTCCGCAGACCAGATCGGCGGAGACGATTCCCCTCGTTTTCTCTGGATCGTGGACCCGCTGGATGGAGCTGCGTCTTTTCAAGCCGGCATGCCTGTTTGGGGAGTCAGCGCAGCGTTATTCGAGAAGTTTTGGCCTGTCCTTGGATTTCTCTATCTCCCGGTCACCGGCGAACTCTATTCCGCCTATGCCGGTCGAGAAGCACAGTTAAACGATAGGCCCATTCGGGTGAGGGAAGATCCCACCATTGACAATGAGAGCCTCGCACTAGTTTATTCCCGGTTTCATCAGGATTTTACGAGCACATTTCCCGGGAAGATTCGCAATTTCGGATCTTCTGCAGGACATTTGGCCTATGTGGCGAGAGGAGCCGCGGACGCCTGTTTCATCAAAAATATTAACGTTCGTGACCTGGCGGCCGGCAGTATCATCCTGGAAGCCGCGGGCGGAGAGATACGGTACCTGGACGGCCGTCCTTTCCATGTGGGCGAACACCTTGACGGGAGAAGAGTCGATGACCCATTGATTGCCGCGCCGAAAGGCTCCTTCAAGTCATTTGTGAGCCACCTCAAGAGATTGTGAGCTTTCTATCTCGGCCGGCAAAGCGCCTGTCGGGTTGTGGTGAGCGGCGCCGCCGTGCCACTCGATAGTAAGGGTTTATCTTGACGCGCACTCCTTCCGGGACTAATGTGTCTAACGTACTGGTAGGCTGATAATTCCGGCAGAGGAACGGAAATGCAAGGTCTCGAAAAACGTTCTGAACAAATTCTCAAGGCTATAACCTGGGAATATATACTTACGGGCGAGCCCGTGGGTTCGCGTACGCTCTCCAAGAAGGAGCACATAGGCCTTTCCGCGGCTTCCATAAGAAATATAATGAGTGATCTCACGGAGTCGGGTTACATTATGCAACCCCATGTGAGCGCCGGCCGTGTGCCCACAGATCGCGGGTACCGCTTTTACGTGGACACCATAGCCCGACCCCAGGAACTGGGATGGGACGAGCAGGCCACAATCGAGTCTCTCATTCAGGCCGCTGGCCTCGATGTCAGGGACTTGCTTCGGCAATCCTCTTCTGTGCTGGCCGGGTTGTCCAAGCAGGCGGGGGTGGTGACCTCGACCGCGGCTGTGGAACAGACGTTCAAGACGATTGAATTCATAAAGATCGCTGATGACAGAATTCTCGTGGTGTTGGTCTCCACGAGCGGCTTAGTCCAGAACAAGATTATATTTGACGAAGACGGCATCAATCAGGAGGCCCTTGAGAGCTACAGTCGCATGCTGAATGACATGCTCAAGGATCTCGACTTGCGAGAGGCCCGTGAGAGAATCGAACAGGAGCTGGCCCGAGAAAAGACCAAGGTTGACGCTATGCTGGCCAAAGTACTCCGCCTGGGCCATGTAATTCTGTCACATCAGGCCACGAGGGAAATCTTTATCGAGGGACAGACCAACATTCTGGACGAGCCCGAATTCGCTCAGATCGAGACGCTCAAGGCCATCCTCGTAACTTTCGAGGAGAAGAGTAATCTCCTTAAAATTCTCGACAAAACTCTCGAAGCACGGGGCATTCAGATCTTTATAGGGTCTGAACACGGTCTGGACGAGATTGAAACCTGCTCAATTGTGGCCTATCCGATCCGCACCGATGATGCGGTCCTGGGGAGTATCGGAGTCATCGGCCCGAAGCGTATGAATTATCAAAAGGTCGTTCCTTTGGTGGATACAACTGCCAGAATCCTGACTCGGCTTCTGAAGAGAATCATAGAGAGCACTATCTGAGACCGATTCGCTTTCATGCGAGTAAGCATGGCGGGCACCCCGCGTTCTGCGCGGGGCCGCTACCACGTTATTGTAGGGTACGGCGTGCCTGCCGGCCATTGCTAATGGCGCCTGCTTGAGGACGTATCGGCACACCCCGCGACGTCGACAGGCCCTGCTGCTCGATATCGAGCCAGTTCCTCTGTTATCTCCGATGCAGTCATTATGCGAAAGAGCGGGGCAAGTATGAATTTTTCGTACAGGCCGAGCGTCATTTCGTGGATGGACGGTTTGTGGCAGGCACAAGCGTCTGACACTATGACCGACCGAAAATCATTTTGAATAGCATCCAGAGCCGTGAGCAGGACACACACGTTGGTCACGATGCCGCAAACCGCCACAGTGTCCACACCCCAGGTGCGAAGGGTCTGATCCAGGTCTGTCTTATAAAAGGCACTCATACGCCTTTTAGGAAGCAAGAGGTCTGAGGGCTGCATTTCAAGTTCCGCGATGGGTTCGTCCCCACCGGTGCCACGGATGGCGTGAGGCGGCATACGCCCTCCGAACATGAAATCACCCGGCATGAAGCTATCGCACGCGAAAACGACCTTCTGGCCACAACGTCTGAAGCCTTTGGCCAAGTCAAGTATGGGAGGGACGATCTTCTTGGCCTCGAGATCCATCTGTCCATGTCCCGCCGTATTGACATTGTCCTTAATCATATCCACGATTATCAGTGCATAACCAGCCACGCCAACCTCCTGTTACAAGCGCGGAAAAATGTTCATATTCGAATGTACATCCCAGACAGCGAGACCGGGGGAACCTTTTTTGTGTAAAGACGTTCCCACCCAGCCTTCTCCGAGAAACTTCTTACAAGAAGGCCCTCCCCGATTTCCGTTCATTTGCTCTCTGTCGGCTTGCCAGGGGAAATCAGACGTTCACCGCCCTGGATGATATTCAATGGGTCCCACCACTTCTTTTGGTCGCCCTTTTTATGATCCGCGTCAGATTGCTTCTTTGGACCCTCGGTTTTCCCGCTTTCCGGTTTAATCTCGTCTTTGGGGGCTCCGGATAAGGGCTTCACTGTCTCAGACTCCTGAGATCCCTCTATTTGTTTGGCTGTTTCGCCCTGCTTCTTGGGCGTGAAGAGGACTCTGCCCCATTTACGGGTCATGTTGTCGTAAGAATAGATGGCAATATCATTACCTTCGCGACATTTCACCCACCATTCGTCAAACTCCGGACGGTACTGAACATCCAGGATCTTGCCGGAAGTGGGCACTTCGAAGATCGGGGCCTTGGTAGGTTTCTTTTCGGCCGAGAGAGCGTTTTGACCCACAAGTGACAGGGCTATCGAAAGAACCAAGATTGCCGGCAGGGATTTGACCCTTATCCTCATGGAACATGCTCCCCGTAATTAAGGTTTCAATTCACAGACGTGTGACAATATAGCACAAATCGGCCGCTGAGAGAACGAGACAGCGAATCTTCTATTGCCGGGAGAGCTTCTCTCGACTGCGTCCGGCATCGCTGCCGTGGATCAGGGAGGGTGAAAGATCACGGTGCACCCTGAGAAGCCGACTTATCTCAAAATAGAGATCTCGGAAGTCCCGCTTTTCCGTCCCGCTGCCAAACCAACGCTTAATTAGGCCCTTTATTGGGGCCAACGAATAAGGTATTGCATCCCCTGGGTTCGACCGAAATTTGCAACGGGAAATAGGGTTCGACTGTATTTAGGCGGCTTCCAAGAAAGGTATTGTCAAGTCGTCGAATCACCCGAAGCCCACTGAGCCAAGGAGTAAGGTGTCCAGAGATCCGCGGCAGATTTCGCTCCACCCGGCATCATGATTTATCGCGGCTCAATCCGTTTAACCCCCCGATTAGATGCAGACCCTTTCAGAATTAGCTCTAGACTGGAATGTATGGATCGAGTGCCGTTCCATTTGATGGCAGCGGATCCATCTTCCGCGGAAAGCCTATCCACCATCACCAGATTGGTTCCCTCACGCTTGAGGATCAGCAGGCTGTCAAGAGGAATCGGAGGCCGCACAGCGCTACCCCTGGCCGTAAGACCCGCGGAAGATACGGTTGCCCATTCCCCTTTGGTATTGTTGGAGACTTGGTTCTTCGAATAGAGAAAGTAGGCATAAACATCTTTCTTGCCGTAAAGCATTCTCACGAACTCGCCAATTCCATCCACGCCTTGAAAGACGACAGCTCGGTCAATGCCACCTTTGGGCACGTATGATTGCACATCCATCAGCAGGAAGGTGGTGCCGGGCCTAACATCGGGAACTTGCCTCAGGAGGCTTGCCAACAACGTCGCTCTCCTGGCCGCGGCTTCCTGCCAACCATTGCGCAGATCCGCAAGAAAGACGGCCATGAGACCAATCATGCCCACCGCAATGACTTTTGTCCCGAAAAGAATTCGCTTGTCTTTTGAGGCCGAAAACAGAAGGGCGAGGAGGATTGCAAGTCCGAAAGTCGCAGACGAGTACACTCGGCTTTGACTCGTGAACCCCATTGAAGGATTGTACCACGCGAGAAGATACGGAAGCATTCCCAAGACCAGAAGGGCTATGCCTAGCGAGGCAATGTACAAGGGACTTTGTGCCCAGCACGTGGGCCCCTCACTGACCGCAGAGTCGTCTCTGGAGGCTCTGAAAACCAATGCTGCGGCAAGTAGCGCCACCGGGCAGGCCCACACCCAGGCCGCCGGGTCCTGAGAAATCTCGCGGAACGGCGCCACCGCGTAGAGTGCCAGATTGTAAACGTACGAGGAGACCAGATTGAACGAAGGCACCAGCGAACGGTGACCCACAGCGCCACCCGCAAACAATCCAAATCGCACAAGTACAAAGGACGCGAAGGCGACCGTGATTCCAGCACCGAGCCGCAAAAGGAAGGACTGATCCGACACGTTTTGGCCGCGGCCTACGTGAATCGGCCAAACGAAAAGAGGAATGGCAAAAATCAGGAACGTCGCGTTCTCGTAAGTAAGTGACGCCGCAAGATAGAGAAACACGGGTACCGTGAGACCGAGCCACGATTTCGAGGCACCTGCCCAATGCTGAAAAGCCAATACTGATGTCCAGAACAAGAGCATTGACAGTCGTGAATTGTCGGTGTGAAACATATAGATCAAATTGGAGAGCGGGGTAAGAAGAAACGCGAAGAATACGGCCAAGACTACAAGGGTTTTTCTGCCGGGGAAGGCTCTCGTCAAACAGGCTCCCATGACCAAACACGAGCCCGCGGAAAGAAGCAAAGCCGCCAAAGTATAAAGAACCCTGTTAAGTCCGAAAATTTCAAAGCTTAGTACAGTATAAAGTCCTTCTATAGGCCGCCGCGATGCCCTCGCGTATTCCCATATTGAATTGGGAAACGGATGCCAGTACGGCCATGAAAACTGCCACCAGTCGTCTCCTTGGAAGCCTATATTTCCGATCAATATGGCAAGGCTCGAGCAACAGACGATTAAGGCAGCACCCGTCAGGGGTATTATGCCGGTTATCGAGGCTCTGCGAGCCGGAACTGGGTTCTTTTCTTCCAATTAGCCGTCGCTTTCGGTCTCGAACCTTTTTGGGAGACTCTACCGCGTCCATTTCAACGAATCGAGGCATATCATACTTAAATTTTGCGTCTGGTTCAAAAGTAGCAGAAGCATCGGCAGGATTATATGGGTTGCCCAAAATAATGTCCGAAGCTGAGGACTATTTGGTGGGGAGGAGCAAAATTGGTAGGACAGGCAAGATGCCTGTCTCACCAATCGTATCGACGGTCGGCCCCTCTACTCGCGGGGTTCCGGATATCGGAATAGGTCAGAACTCTATGCACGCGCTACAGTTGTGAAAACTCTCCCTTAACCACCCATTCCACCCCTACACGGGCAGCGGCATGGCCTGCCTTTGCTCGACGGTTACAAGGGGTATGGAGAGCTGATGAGAAATGTTTTCGAGCAGCCTTGACCAGGCCTGGCTCTTCTCAGACTCTTTTCTGAGGCTTGGCGAATCAAAGATCACCATTGAAACATCCTTATGCCGCTTGGCATAATTGAACAGCTTCTGGCTCACATCGCCAAGTCTTATGGTGACTTTAAACGGGATCCCATCTTCCTCCAGTTGTCGGACAAGGGCCACAATGTTGCGGGACCCCTCAGTCATTTTGTGACTTAGCAACTCGTAGTCGTCATCCTTGCGGGATTGCTCAATTACCTGGAGAAGGTCCAATTCCGAGTTTGTGCGCTTGCATAAATTCAAAGCGTAGGCGAAAGGCTCTGGACTGGGAGACTCCCCTTCGATAACGAGAAGCACGGTTTTGGATTTGACCAAAGGTTCCGCTATCTCTGTCGCCGCATCAAACTCTCCCGCCTCAGCATATGCGACCGCGGCCATCTGCTGCTGCAAGCGTTCACGAAAACTCTTGAGTCTCGATTTGCGCGGAGTCGCTTGGTTCAACGAGCCAGCCTCACGAGACTGCTCCGACTCGGGTCGATTCTTCGTAGGGTCTCCGTCGCCCTCACTGCCTGCTGAGCCCGAAGAGGTAATAGCGTTCAGCATGGAGGCAATTCTGTCCTTAGTCTTTTTCATGGTGACCTCCTAAATTCTTCCGCCTGATACACATTCAACTTTCGTGCCAAAGTGGTAAGGGTCTCCGAGAGCCAAAACAGGTGTACGTAACCATTCACCTATGCAGAGAGCCGTGGAACACGCAGAATGTCCATCTCACCGCAGAGAAGAGATGAGCGCAAGAAATGTCCCTCTGCGATCTCTGCGGTGAGGGATCTCTTAATCTTCCTGGCCGACGCAGTTCCGCTGTTGCATCAGTTGATTTGAGGTTGCGTTGTGCAACAGGTTCCCCTACCGCGGAGTCCATGAATCAAGGATATCGCCG
>JBKQMK010000672.1:0-8283 GCA_052146735.1 Desulfomonilaceae bacterium
TCGGCCTGAATGCAGTGGTGATAAAACGTAATGGCATCCAGATGCGTCCAATAAGAAGGCAGCGGATAATTCGCGAGGCAATGCATGAACGTTGCAGACTCATCGGTCAGATTTCCAATAACAGTCATAGTCAGGGTTTTGCTGGTAATAGTCTTTGGGTACGTGTGTTCGACTTTTCTCTCTGTAGAATTGAAGCCCGACACCCAGCAGCCGACACTGGTTATAGCTACCACCTTCCCCGGTGCCGCACCAGAAGAAGTGGAAGGAGAGGTCACCACTCGATTTGAAGAGGCTATCAGCGGTGTCTCGAAGATGCTCTGGACCCAGAGCTTTTCGACCTACGGCCAGTCATTTGTCCTTGTATTTTACAACCCAGGGACCAATCTTGACCTGGCAGCCTCTGAAGTCCAGCGGAACCTTGACCGGGTAACGAACCTGCCAAGCACTGTCCAACAGCCCCAGATTTTGAAAGCCACCGATAAAGTAAGCCTCCCCATCTATCAGTTCGCACTAACAGGCGACGTGGATTTGGTGACTGCATCCACCTGGGCGGTCAAAGATATAGCCCCGCGAATATTGAGGCTACCGGGGGTGGGCGACTGCCAGTTTGATGGCGACCTTACTCGGCAGATGACAATCACTTATGATCCGCAACGTCTCAAAGCAAGGCATTTGACTGCCAATGACGTTAAAGACTTCGTTGACAAGACAAATTTCAATCAGAGTGGCGGCTATTTTGTTCAGGGGAATCGCGAATGGACAATTCGTACGGTAGGAGAACTCCTCAGCGCAGAAGCGTTCCGAAAGTTAATCATTTCGAAGCCCGGTGATCCTATTGTCTATCTTTCGGACGTCGCCGATGTTCAAGACTCGTATGACCGCCCGAATTCTTACTCCCGCATCAACGGCCAACGGGGGATAATATTTAGCGTCCTGGGCCAAGCGGGTGCCAATATTCTTGAAACCATTAACTCTGTGGACTATGAACTCCAACACCTCCAGAAAGACTACGGCCCTCGCGGTGCAAAGTTTCAGAAGATGTACGACTCCAGCGACTATATCCGGGACGCGGTCCGCGTGGTAAAGGTTTCATTGATTGAGGCGGTTATCCTGGTGCTTTTAGTGCTCTTTGTCTTTCTGAAGAACTGGCGGAGCATTTTTATCGTAGCAACCTCAATTCCGGTGTCTATCATAGGGACCTTCATCGGGATGTATCTGTTCAAGTATTCCATCAACGTTCTCTCGCTCGCGGGGCTGGCATTATCCATCGGCATGATAGTGGACGATGCAATTGTTATCCTGGAGAACATCTACCGGCATCGGTTCGAAGAAGGAAAAAGTATCGTCAGAGCATGTGTCGATGGGACGCATGAAGTTGAAACAGCCGTTCTGATGAGCACTTTGACCACCGCGGCCGTTTTTATGCCCATTTTGTTGCTGAAGGGGGAGATTGGAACTCTGTTCGGTCCCGTAGCTTTCATTATTTCTATGGCAATTTTCCTGTCCCTTTTTGACGCCTTCACCGTGGTTCCGATGCTTGCCTCACGCTGGATGAAAGAGGAGAGCGAGACCAAGGGGCTGTGGAAACGGATCATGTCTCCTCTAAGCCTCCTGGACAAGATCGGTGCAAGAGTTTCAGACGGGCTCATATGGTCTCTAAAATTCTTCCTTGGCAAAGGGTGGCGAAAAGCCGCTTTGGTAGTATCAGTCCTGGCAGTGTTCGTCTTATCTTACAAGGCATTGCCGGGCATGGGATATCTCCCAACGGGAGGAACGAACCTGATAAAAGTTCAGATAGCAACAGCCGAAGGAACCAGTCTGGACGAAAACAGCAGATTGATGCAAATCCTCGAGGATCGATGGAAAAAGATCAAGGGAGTCAGGAATCTTATTGCGGTTCCGAACCGGCAGGATTCCCGGAACGTGATTTTTCTCGTTTGTGACAGAGAAGAGGACAGCGGAGTATCCGTAGGGAAAATAGCGCGTCAAGCAAATGCTGTGGCCCGCGATCTCCCCATCAAGTTCATAAACTCCGTTCAGTTCCCCTTGTTCGGAAACATTTTCAGCCGATCCAATATTGTAGATGTCCGCATTGTGGGCGATGGCTATCCAGTCATCCAAAGACTGGTGGAGCAGATTATGGATGTGGGAAAACATGTTAAAAGTGTTGTCTTTCGTTACACGGATCTTGCCCTTCGAAAACCTGAGGTTCAAGTTAAAGTTGACCTGGAGCGGGCGGCAAATTTAGGCTTACAAGGAAAAGATATTGCCGATGCGGTCGAAGCGGCTGGAGGAGGCCAACAGACAACATCTCAGTATGACGTGGGTGGCAGATATTTCTACATTCAGGTAATGGGCCAGGAAAGCGACGTGAAAAGGGTCAGCGACGTGGAACGCATGATTCTCACGTCTCCGCTCAATCCCGACATCCAGGTCCCGCTGACAAGCGTGGCTTCCGTGGAAACTACTTTCGGGCCGCTCCAGATCAATCATTACAATGGGAGACGAGCTGCTCGTGTTCAGCTCACTATACAGGGAAGGCCTCTATCCGAAGTGTTTCAGGACGTCATTTCCAAAATTCAATCCAGCGTTCCTTTGCCTATCGGGTATAAGGTAGTTCCGTTCGGAGCAATCAACTATCTCCACACGCTCATGCAGGCCATTGGTTTCGTCTTACCGCTGTCCGTGGTTGTAGTGTACCTGCTGTTGGTCATGCAGTTCCAATCTTTTATTCGACCCTTGTCCATCATCTTCAGCGTGCCGCTTTCCATCATAGGGGCGAATGTTCTGGTGAATGTCACCAGAGTTCACTTCGACTCGTTCACGATGCTTGGATACATCCTGATGGTGGGCTTGGTGGTAAAACATTCCATCATTTTAATTACATACGCAGTCCAGCTTATGGAACGGGAGGGTATGGAGCGAGATGAGGCTCTCGTCCTGGCAAGTAGAAGGAGAATGCGCCCGATCTTCATGACAGCCATCGCAATGGTTCTTGGAATGCTTCCTTTGGCCGTCAAACACGGCGCAGGCGCGGAAATTTACAATGGCCTGGCAATGGCAGTGGTGGGAGGCCTTTCGGTGGCCACACTCTTTACGCTGGTATTCATTCCGGTGGTCTTTGCGATCCTTGAGGATGTGAAGGGCCGCTTGTGGAAAGTTCGGCCAATCATGCTGGATGACGTAGACGGAGAGATCGTGCACAAGACCAACTGATCCCTACTGGAGTTGCGCCTTTAACTCGCGATGAGAAAGGTGAGCTCGATATGAGAATTAACGTTTGAGGCTCAAATCAAGTCTTAAAGATAAGGGTACGTGCGTACTGTACTTCAGGGCACGGTGCAACGCTCGCAAAGAGATAAAGGCGATTGAATGGCCGTTCACACATACTGGATAAGCAAGTTGTGAGGCAGAGATGAATATTGCGGAGTCGTCAGTCCGATTTCCAATAACAGTTATCGTAAGAGTTCTGTTGGTCATTGTTTTCGGTTACGTGTCGCTAACGTTCCTCACCGTGGAACTCAAACCCGATACTGAGGAGCCGATACTTCTCGTCTCCACCGCTTTTCCCGGTGCTGCGCCCGAAGAGGTGGAGGGAGAGGTGACTACTCGTTTTGAGGAGGCTATAAGCGGCGTTTCTAACATGCTGCATACTCAGAGCCTTTCCTTCTATGGCCTTTCGCAGATAACAGTATTTTATAAGCCGGGTACAAATCTTGACCTTTCTGCCTCTGAACTCCAGCGGAACCTCAATCGGGTGACAAATTTGCCGAGGACGGTCCAGAAGCCGCAGATTTTTAAAGCGAGTGATCAAGTGAGCCTGCCCGTCTATCAGTTTGCTCTGACGGGAGACATGGATCTGGTAACTGCATCCACGTGGGCGGACAAAGACATAACCCCGCGAATACTCAGGCTACCGGGAGTGGGCGACTGTCAATTCGACGGCAACCTTACTCGGGAGATGAGGATTACCTATGACCCGCAACGCCTGAAGTCCAGGCATTTGACCGCCAATGATGTCAAGAACTTCATTGACCGAACGAATTTCAACCAGAGTGGCGGCTATTTCGTCCAAGGAACCCGCGAATGGACAACGCGTACAGTAGGTGAGCTTCTCAATGCTGAATCTTTTCGAAAGGTGATCATTTCTAAACCGGGCGATCCCATCGTTTATCTCTCGGATGTAGCTGATGTTCAAGATTTGTATGACCGGCCCGACTCTTATGCTCGCATCAATGGTCAACGAGGAATCGTGTTTAGCGTTCTCAGCCAAGGAGGTGCGAATATCCCACAAACTATCAGCTCGGTTGATCATGAACTCGAGCTTCTCCAGAAAGACTTCGGACCACGTGGCGCCAAGTTTACAAAAGTGTACGATACGAGCAGCTACATCCGGGATGCAGTAAACACGGTAAAGGACTCCTTGATACAGGCAATTGTGCTGGTCCTTTTGGTGCTGTTTGTTTTTCTGAGGAACTGGAGAAGCATTTTTATCGTGGCTACCTCAATCCCGGTCTCCATCGTCGGAACATTTATCGGGATGTATCTCATGGGATATTCGATCAATGTCCTTTCCCTTGCAGGACTCGCCTTATCTATCGGCATGATAGTGGACGACGCAATTGTTGTTCTGGAGAACATCTACCGGCATCGGTACGAAGAAGGGAAAAGTATTGTCAGGGCATGCGTTGACGGCACCCGCGAGGTGGGTATGGCGGTATTCATGAGTACATTGACTACCGCAGCTGTTTTCATGCCGGTTTTAATGCTCACAGGGGAAGTGGGCACCTTGTTCGGACCTGTAGCCTTTATAATTTCGGTGGCCATTTTCTTGTCCCTGTTTGATGCCTTCACCGTGGTTCCGATGCTTGCATCTCGCTGGATGAAACAAGAGAGAGCGCCCGAGGGGCTCATGAAACGGATCTTGTCCCCTCTCAACCTCCTGGACAAGATCGGTGAGAACGTTTCCGCCGGCCTCATACGAGCCCTTCGTTTCTTCCTCGACCGACCGCGGCGAAAAGTCGCTTTGGTAATATCAGTCCTCGCACTTTTCGGTTTATCCTATTGGGCACTGCCTGGCATGGGTTATCTCCCGACCGGAGGAACGAATCTCATAAAAGTTCAGATTGAAGCTGCCGAAGGAACTAGTCTCGACGCAAACAGCAAGTGGATGAAGATTCTCCAGGATCGGTGGAAACAAATCAAAGGGGTAAAGAGCATTGTCGCGACACCGAACAGAGACGTCACTCGCAACGTCATTTTCCTGATCTGTGATAGAGAAGAGGACAGCGGTGTTCCGATTGAGCAAATTGCTCGCGAAGCATACGAGACCTCTCGCGATCTCCCATTGAAGTCTGTAAACCCTATTCAGTTCCCTCTATTCGGAAATATTGACACTCGGTCCAACATCGTGGATATCCGCGTTGTGGGCGACGGTTACAGGGTGATTAAACCGCTGGTCGAACAGATTATGGAAATTGGAAATGGTATTAAAGGGGTTGTCTTTCGGCACACGGACCTTGCGCTACGCAAGCCGGAGGTCCAAGTCCGTGTGGATCCTGAACGAGCAGCCAATTTAGGTCTTCAGGGAAAGGACATTGCCGACGCCGTGGAAGCAGCCGGAGGAGGTCAACAGACCACGACCCAGTATGACGTCGCCGGGCGATATTTCTATATTATGGTCATGGGCCAGGAAAGCGAGGTGAAGACGGTCGGTGACGTGGACCGCATTGTCCTCACTTCACCCCTTAATTCCGAAATCCAGATCCCACTGACGAGCGTGGCGTCCGTGGAAACTGTTTTCGGATCGCTTCAGATCGGCCATTACAATTCAAAGAGAGCTGCGACTATTCAGTTCACGATACAGGGGCGCCCGCTCTCCGATGTGTTTCAGGACGTCATCTCCAAAATAAAGTCGAGCGTTCCCTTGCCCATCGGATATGACATTGTACCGTTCGGAGCGGTGAACGAACTCCAAACTCTCATGAAAGCGATAAGTTTTGTCTTTCCGCTCTCAGTTGTGGTGGTTTATTTGCTGCTGGTCATGCAGTTCCAATCCTTTGTTCGACCCCTGTCTATCATTCTCAGCGTGCCGCTTTCTATCATAGGAGCGAATGTTCTGGTGAACCTCGCGGGAGTCCACTTCGATTCGTTCACCATGCTGGGATACATTATGATGGTTGGTTTGGTGGTAAAAAATGCCATCATATTAATTACGTATACGGTTCAGCTTATAGACCTGGGCGTAGAGCGAAACGAGGCCCTGATCCTTGCAAGTCAGAGGAGGATGCGGCCGATCTTCATGACCGCGATCGCGATGGTCCTGGGAATGCTCCCTCTGGCTCTCAAACACGGCGCCGGCGCCGAGATCTACAACGGCCTGGCAATGGCGGTAATAGGAGGCCTTTCCGTTGCCACACTCTTCACTCTAATCTTTATCCCGGTTGTTTATACCATACTGGATGACGTAAAAAGCAGTTTCTGGAAAGCTAGACCGCTCAGTTTAGATGACATGGAACAGGAGATGGTTCATAAGACGAGTTAAGGAATTTCAGGGAAGAAACTTGTTCGTGGTTTCGGCACTTCGCAGACATGGCACGTACAACGAAGTTAAGCCGAATAACTTCTATCGAAGTTCAATAAAGGTGACCGAGTTACCGCACTACTTATGCCGGGGATTAACATGATCGTTCGAATTTTCACGATTCTCATGCTCACTATGCTCCTGTTGTCCGGTTGCGGGCCGCGACAGGAGAAAAGCCTTCCGCCGCCTGCAATAAAAGTAGGGGCGGTCTCCGTTGAGAATGGAGACTTAAAGCAGACCCTCGAGGTGTCTGGGAATTTACACTTCATTGCAAATACGACCGTCTCTTCAGAAGTCTCGGCCCAGGTCAAATCCATCGACGTTCGTGATGGTCAACCGGTGAAACAGGGCAAGACTCTTCTCTCGTTCGACGATTCCATAATCCGAGCGGCTGCCGATCAAGCTCGTGGAAACCAACAGAAGGATGAAGCCACACTAGCTTTTAACAAGACCGAGTATGAGAAGAATGCCCCTCTTCTGCAAAGCGGTTCGATAAGCCAGTCTACGTACGACCAGAAGTACTCGGCGTATCAGAACTCCGTGGGCCAAGTAGAGGCCGACAAGGCTGCGCTTGCCAAGGCACAAGAGGACCTCAAGCACACAGTAGTTGATGCTCCAATCACGGGAGTGCTTTCGAACAGGTTTGTGGAAAAAGGGGACTGGGTGTCGACGGCCGGGAAACTCTTCCAGATCAGCGATTACACCACAGTGTACCTGCAGACCTTTCTCAGCGACAGAGACGTTAATAAGTTGAACATCGACAAAGTGATTCAAGAGGGAAAGGGAGTAGAAGCGGAAGTTGCCGTGGACTCTTTGTCCGGAAAAACATTCAAGGGCAATGTTGGATACATACAAGCTGCAGCGAACCAGAATCGCCTCTTTGAAGTTCGTATCTATATAGATAATCCGGACATGCAGCTTCTTGAGGGTATGTACGCCCGTACCCGAATTGTGGTGAAACGCATTCCCGATGTAGTCAGAATACCGATAGATGCCTTGTTGGAGCAGGTGAGGGGCAATGAGGCTAACGCTGTTGTTCGTGTGGACCAAAAGACACTGGCTGAAATAGTGCGTGTAAAAATAGGCGCTCTCGACAAATCTTACGCTCAAGTATTGGACGGTCTGAAACCTGGAGACCGCGTTGTAGTGGAAGGCAAGGAAATCCTTAGCTCGGGGCAGTCCCTTGAAATAACTATGATGTCCACGCCCCCGGTCTTAGACACTTTGGCAGGATCGGCCAAGGCCGATGATCGTGAAGCCGTTTACTGACCGTGCTTTTAGGCGTGAGCTGCCAGCCGCCCCCCACAGCTGATCTTTGGGTCGCAATCTTCCGGTGACAGCCCCCCCCCGGCACCCCTAATATTTGGTCTGAGGTCCCCCCGCGGACTCTGGACAGACTTACTTTTTTCTTCGTGGGGCTGGGTCGAGTGCTGGAAATCCGCGGGTATGAGCGAGCGCCCCATGACCGCGAAACGGAGCTCCTGTGGCTACTCTTAGCGATATGTGGCATCAGGGCGGTCATCTGTCAATTTGCCTTTTTCGCCCCTTGAAATTTCTCTTGACAAATCAGTCTAGTAGAGGTAACCTTCCGCAATTCCTTGGAGTCGTATCAAGGGCTTGAAACTTCTACTTCATTGGGAGGGTACTGTCATGACAAAAGCTGAACTGGTTGCACGCATTGCTGCGGAGGCGAACGTCTC
>JBKQMK010000673.1:0-7338 GCA_052146735.1 Desulfomonilaceae bacterium
GCTCTTCCGAAGAGGTCGTGGGTCAAAATCAGTCAGATTCGGACTCTGGCCGTCGAGAGAATTGGCAAGCGATTAGGAAGGGCAACCGCGGAAGAATTGGCGCAGGTGATCGAGGGGCTGGGCGAAACTATCGGAGCCTAGCGATGGAATTCTTGGTGATCGTTCACCGCGGAGATCGCAGAGAACGCGGAGAAAGCCGTCTTATATGTTTCTTCCTCAGCACGAGACATACGGGATTCGAGTCTGGGACATGGCAGATTTGCTTCGGTGGCTTTCGGCCTCCCCATTACGGGTTTGGTCTTGTTTAAGCCTTTTTTCTCTGCGTTCTCGGCGCACTCTGCGGTAAATCGCTCTTTCCAAGTGAATGGTTGGCTGCAATGAATGAGGGGAGAAATCATGTACACGAATGTCCACAACTTTGTTTGTGCTCGGCGTGTCCGCCTTTGCGTCTTCATCTGTTTTATTGCAGCGATAGGGTTATTGTTGCCGCCGAGTGTGCACAGGGGAATTGCCGCCTCAGGGACAAGCACACCTGTCCAAGCACAGGCATCGGCGAAGCCACTGCCACGACCGGATCATATTGTTATCGTCATTGAAGAGAACAAGGGATTCGATGATGTTTTTTCAAACGAATGTCCTCCTAATTCAGGCAGGCCATGTGCTTCGTATTTTATCTCATTGGCTGCTCAAGGCGCATCACTGGAGCAATTTTTCGCTTTCCATCATCCTAGCCAGCCTAATTACATAGAGTTGTTCTCCGGTAGCAATCAAGGAATTATCGGCGATTGTTGTCCTGTAGAGAAATGCCAACCCCAAGACACTTGTAACACCGATTGTGATCCAACACTTTCACCACCTGTTTTAAAAGGACCGAGTCTCCCCGGAGTGCTCCTTGAAAAAAATAGATCGGTCCCGCCAAACAGTAAGCCTTTCACCTTTGAGGGTTATGCAGAGGGTCTGCCGAAAGGAAAGATGAGCTGTTGTTCCGGCGAACCTGGATCACATTACGCTCGAAAGCATTGCCCGTGGCTCGACTTCCTTGATGTCCCGGAAACAAATGCGGATGGAAGGCCCACAACCTTGAAGTTTGACCACGAATTCTGGGGGCACAAAGAGGATATTCAGCGATTTTCCGCTTTGCCGACAATTTCCACAATAATTCCTAATCTTATCCATGACATGCATTCTCTTCCGGAGCATGCTCCCCACAAAACATGGCCGGAGGATTCCAAGCGCCAAGAGGTTCTCGGGAAATTAGTAAACCAGGGTGATGTTTGGTTAAAAGAATTTCTCGCTGATTACGTGAAATATGTCATGAAAGAAGAAAACAACAGCCTCTTGATTATCACATGGGATGAAGACAGTCATGGACGAGGTTGCAAGCACCCTTGTCCGACAGTTCCACCGGACAATCATATCGCGACCGTCTTTGTAGGTGCAAAGGTGAAATCCGGATACCGAAGCAGCGTACAGTACACACATTACAATCTTTTGCGTACCATTTTGGATATGTACGATCTCCCCCTGATTGGAGGGAGTCAGAGAGCCGAACCAATTACCGACATATGGAAGTAGGTCCTGTTGTGCTGCCGCAATGGCAACACTAGAAGCTTGATGCACAGTTCGATCAAGTCAGCACTTACAACGCGATGCCCCAAAATAACAAATGGAAAGGGAGTTTCCCATGAAGAAGATCGTCCTTGAAGAAGCAGTGGTTATACCTGGACAAGAGGATGTCGTGCCGGAGCATGGCACACACCCGGAATTCCGAGATAACTATGCCAAGCTGTTGGACATTACCGGGCAGCGGCTCCAGGACATGGATGCGAACGAGATCGAGGTGTCCGTGCTCTCCGCAACTGCTCCCGGCCTTCAGGGCGTCAACGACCGCTCTGCCGCTCCGCGGCTGGCGAGGGAATGGAACAACTATCTCGCCGAAGCGATCGCGAAACACGCCGACCGGCTGAAGGCGTTTGCGGTACTGCCCACTGGCGAGCCCCAACTCGCTGCGGAGGAACTGAGTCGCTGCGTACAAGATCTCGGGTTCGTAGGCGCGTTGGTCAATGGATATGACAACGGGGGCGGATCTCAACCTCTCTACTACGATGCTCCCCAATACCTGGACTTCTGGCGTGCTGCAGCGGATCTT
The DNA here is from genome assembly GCA_052146735.1 of Desulfomonilaceae bacterium. Taxonomy (GTDB): domain Bacteria; phylum Desulfobacterota; class Desulfomonilia; order Desulfomonilales; family Desulfomonilaceae; genus CAWBBA01. The sequence continues at coordinate 2,150 of JBKQMK010000673.1, forward strand.
GACGTTCCGGTGTACGTGCATCCCCGATCGGTTCCGGATGATCGAACCACTACTTACAGCGGTTATCCGGAATTGAGGGGCGCAGCCTGGGGATTCCACGTCGAGACGGCAGAACACATGTTGCGGCTCATTCTCAGTGGTCTGTTCGACAAGGTGCCGGGTCTCCGGATAATCATCGGTCACATCGGCGAGCTACTGCCTTTCTGGACGTGGCGGATCGATCACCGGATTGAACGCGAAGGATGGCGCGATAGGCCCGAGACCAAGGACCGGCCACGCAAGCACACCGTCACCGAGTACCTATGCTCCAACTTCTACGTCACCACCAGTGGCTACTTTGAGACAGCCGGGTTGGAGCACACGCTGAAGGTAATAGGAGCGGACCGGGTCCTCTACTCCGTGGACTACCCGTATGAGGACAGCCGTGAAGCAAACAACTGGTTCGAAGCACTTGCACTCGACGAGAGCGACAAGAGGAAGATAGCGTACGACAATGCCGCTAGTTTACTGAAGATTCGCTGAAGCCCTACTGCTCTCCCATGAAGTGCAGAGGATAACATTTAGGCATTATTCACTTGACAAAGGTACCTTCTTTATGAACGGGTAACCCTGTCCGGTTGAGAACTGCTGGAAACGTCGCAGAGTGGGAAGAACAGCAATGGTGTCGTACTCGATATTGAGAATGACTGCTATCAGCGCCCTATTGCTTTCCTTGAGTCTCTCCATGTCTGGCTGCGGCACGCTGAATACTTATTTTCAGTACGATCACTACAAGAAATGCCTCAACGATTGTGAGACCATTAAGGATGAGTCATTCAAACAACAATGCAAGAGCGGCTGCTATAAGAATTTTGACTGGCGTGAGTCTCCGCTGCTGCCATTCTCGGAGGTAAAGCCCCAGCGAAAGGTCTTTGACAAACTGCAAAATAAAATTGATCAGCCATGTTTGCCGAATTGCGAGCAGGACAGCTAGCGGCTATACGTAGGCGAGCTTCATTGTCGTTACCACCTTTGGCAAGTGCATAGTTCCGAAATATTTTAGTGAACCTTTGGGGATACGAAGATGTGCCAATAGACTGATGTGGTCGGGGGACACAGGACGTTGCGAAGCAATTTATTGATGGAGCATAGTATCAGGCCCGGAGTAGACTCTCGGTAGAACCAGGAGTATTGCCGCGGAGACTCCGAGACTGACCGTGTGCGGCGCGAATCGCCTCTGCCAAGCGATCATGTATGTTGCCGAGGTTCTTATTCAGAGTTTCGGAAGTAGACTCGGACAGGGAAGGACGCTACTGAGAATTAAGTATGGTGTCCCCAGAATTAATACGTAGGATGACGACACGGGAACATGGCGGTGACACTCTTTCCGAACACGTATTTTCAAATTCACTGTGGGATGCTTACGGCGGGCGTTAGGCCGCATACCCCCCACAAGGCACTTGCGCACAAAGCAAGGAGGAGACCAAATGAGTGACTCGCTGATCCGAGCTGCTGACCCGTATGATCGGCTTCGTGTTCCGGTACTCGACACGGAGATGGCATACGTGGACACAGGGGATGGGGATCCGATTGTCTTCTTGCACGGGAACCCCACGTCTTCCTATCTGTGGCGTAATGTGATTCCGTACCTTGAAGAAAGATGCCGCTGTCTCGCCCCAGATTTGATCGGCATGGGCGACTCCGGCAAAGCACCTGGCGGTTCTTATCGCTTTGTCGACCATGCCAGCTATCTCGATCTTTGGTTTGACACTCTGAGATTAACGAAGAACGTAACGCTTGTGATTCACGATTGGGGATCAGCCCTTGGTTTTCATTGGGCATACCGTCATCCCGAGCGGGTCAAGGCAATTGCATATATGGAAGCCTTGGTACAACCCCTCACATGGGAAATGTGGCCTGAGCAGGCGCAGCCTATCTTCCAGGCGATGCGTTCCCCGGCAGGTGAAGAATTGGTGTTAGAAAAGAATATCTTTATCGAGCGTATCTTGCCTGGTAGTGTGCTGCGTGGTTTGACCGATGAAGAAATGACTGTGTATCGTCACCCGTACCTGGAGCCGGGCGAGTCACGGCGTCCGATGCTGACTTGGCCCCGCCAGATTCCTCTTGATGGAGAGCCCGTTGATGTACATGAAATTGTGTCCAGCTATGCGGCATGGCTGGTTACAAGCGGCATACCCAAACTGTTCGTAAATGCCAATCCTGGTGTCATTTTGACAGGAAAGCAACGAGAATTCTGCCGCACATGGGCCAATCAGCAAGAAATCACCGTTAGGGGGAGTCATTTCCTCCAGGAGGACTCTCCGGCAGAGATTGGTAAGGCCATCGCGGCTTTCTTGGAGCAAACGTGAGTTAGAGGCTGCGAAGCTGCCTGACAGGGCGCTCAAGCGGAGGCGGCGTGAGTGCTTGGATCTGACGTTCCATTTTCCCAAGCCTGAAATCTTGACGTCTTCACCAGAGGCGAGGCGGTTCTTCATGATTTCAACGAGTTTTTTTATTATCCCGGCTGCCTCGCCTTTCACAAATCCACAAGCATTAGCTTTTTTCAAAGCTATATCGGCATAAGACCGGGGATAGCCACTCGTTCATGCAGATTCCTCAGTCTTTGCATGGACAGGGCAGTGTTCTGAATTTTTTGCCTCGCTCACCTCAAGCGGGGATTTTCGCTCGAATGCTTTGGATTCGAGGGATTTCTGGGGACATTATACTTTTTTTTTGCAGCAGCGGCTTCCGATGGAATTCCCAGTGTTCAATGTTCAGGTCCCGCCGAATTCGAGACGTCATGGGTACCTGGCGCCGCATCCTTCAGACACCACACTACTATTTATGGTTTGCTCCGCAAACTCCCGCCGGGCAGGCCAAGCTGTTCCATGAATTCCACAATCCACTGTGCGGCGTATGCTCCGCTACAAGCAGCTATACGCGCAGAACTGCACATCACTCCAGGTCCCGCCCCCACCCTTCATGCACGAATTGTAGCATTTCGTCGGGTTAGGCCTGACTCTCTTAGCTTGCGGATTCACAGTGCCCACTCCTGGAGGATTCCCTGGCTGCGTCGGAACAACTCCGGTACTTCCGTGCATTGATCGTGCAACCATGTTGTGGATGGAGAGGCTTGTCCCATCTTGAAAGGCCAAAGCGGAAGCCGCAAAAGCTGTTACTAACACTATTGCGATGCTTGCCGTCACAATTCCAGATGCCACGAGCCATGCGGTGACTTTCATAATTCGTCTCCTCGACACGCCCTAACGATGATAGCAAAATCGCTGCTGTTCTTTTTTGATGCGTTTCCAGTCGGGAGGATTCATGATCATTTTAACCAGCAGTGGCTGTGAAGGGGTTCAGTCAGTAGATTGAAGAAATCAAAGGCTTCGAACCGTCTGAACCTGACGTTTTAAATCGGCGAAGGTGCTTTGGAACCCTATCCAGGACCGTAGGTGACGGACCCGAGCAGTGCGTGAGACCTCCACGTACCACTATGGCACCACTTATTTGGGGTGCGGGACAGGCTCACAGCCACCGATGTGTGTCGCCGACATTCATACTCCGAGTTTCGGTAGCAGCTTCTGAAGCCAAATTACAGCATTGAGAATTAAGTATGGTGTCCCCGGAATTTCGGAGAATTGCACACGAACCATCCGTGTCTTATGATCTCAATAGGGCCGTTCCTGATTCATCGGTGTGGCGCATCAAGGGCTTTGACTGTCTGTAAGCAAATGAGGGAGCGGGTAGTCAATGGACGCGACAACATTGTTCGCAGGGGTTATTCTCGGCGCATTAGGGCTGGGGTATATTGTATATGGAAGGAAACAAAAAAAAGGGATAGCTTTGCTTTCAGGGTTCATCCTGTGTGGACTACCCTATTTTGTATCCAATATCTATTTTCTTCTGATCGTGAGCATCGTGTTCGCAACATTGCCATTTGTTATCCGAGAGTGATGTCATCGACATGAATTGATAGTGAGCCCAACACTTTCTGGAGCTGAACCTGGTGCCAGAATGAGGAAGTTCCACCGAATTATTCCGGTAGACAAAGCACTCCACCTTATGGTACGCTTTAGTTATGAGAATCAACTGGAAGGATGTTTTTAAGTTTCTCTCCGGCGCGTTTTTTGTCACAGCGGGGGCGAGCTGGTATCTTTCGTGGTATCACATCAGTGTTCCCTTCTTCGGACTTACGATGACCCCGGAGTTTTTAGGATTCCGAGGGTTCATACACTTCGCGTTATTTCTGATTTCCTTCTACTTTGGATTCATAAAGAAGTAAGAAAAAGAACGTTTACTTCACCGAGAATTCTTCAAAACTAAATAAGTATTATGGCCCCCGATTACGTTAGCGGAGGCCATATGGGGATTTCCCACTATTTTTTTAGCCGCCTTTGTTCGTAAAGCCTTTCAAGATAGCTAAATACGTCGTCAATCAGAATAATAGAGAAAAAATCGCCTGACAAAACAATTCCGATGTGGAACCAACCCGCGGACAAGTAATCTAAAGCTTCCTTGGTTCTGAACGGATAAGATGGATCGGGATAATTTTTTGGGTCTTGAAGTGAATAAATTATAGATAATCCAGTGCATATTATGAAGGGTATTAAGCTGGCCAAATATTTTCTTTTGTTGGCTGCCATATCAACTTTACCTAACGGTCGCCATCGGGTGCTGTGCTTTGGCGGCGGCGTCTGAACTCCAGAATTTCGGGGGACATGATACCGTTTTGTTGCGGCAGCGGCTTCCAGTGGATTTCTCGGTGTTCAATGTTCAGGCCCCGCAGGATGAAAATAGGTCCCATCGACTGAACACCACGCTGCGTGCCATGGTGGAGACAGCTGGGGACCAAGCTGCTCGCGCTACAAATGATAAAGCAGTGGTAAGCAAAAGCACCTGACACTCCAACACAATATTGGTGTTATGTTCCCCCGATTACATGGATTACGAAGTCACTTGCTGGAAAGTGCATTGCTACAACGCGCAGCAACTGCGGAGTCCTCCGCCAGCCCCACAGCAATCAGTGCGGCCCCGAGCGCTCCGACGATCTGCGGCTCCTGGGGTACGTTTGGGTCTATTCCCGTCTGCGAGCGGATCTGCTCGACCACTCCGAGGTTCTTGGCGACACCGCCGGTCATGGTCAATTCCGGTTCGAGTCCGACCCTGTCCAGCATGGCGACTATGCGTGTACAGATAGAATGGTGAAT